>JBBIGX010000035.1:0-3005 GCA_037447315.1 Gallionellaceae bacterium
CCGCGAGGCGCGCCAGCCGGGCGACTTTCTCGACATCCTGGGTGCTTAAAGACATGGCAAACACTCTGTTCAAACAGGGCCGATAGGGTATCATACGCGGCCATTCGCGGCACCTCTTTCAGACTACGGGAATCATCATGTTCGGACTGTTCAACAACTACTTTTCCAACGACCTCGCCATCGACCTCGGTACCGCCAACACCCTGATCTGGGCGCGCGGACAGGGCATCGTGCTGAACGAGCCTTCCGTGGTGGCGATCCGTCAGGAAGGCGGTCCGAACGGCAAGAAGGTGATCCAGCAGGTCGGCTTCGCGGCCAAGCAGATGCTGGGCCGCACGCCGAGCAACATCACCGCCATTCGCCCGATGAAGGACGGCGTGATCGCCGACTTCACCGTTACCGAGCAGATGCTCAAGCAGTTCATCCGCCGTGTGCACAAATCCAGCATCTTCACCCTCAGCCCGCGCATCGTGATCTGTGTACCGTGTGGTTCGACCCAGGTCGAACGCCGCGCCATCCGCGAATCGGCTTATGGCGCGGGCGCGCGTCGCGTGGAACTGATCGAGGAGCCGATGGCGGCCGCGATCGGCGCCGACCTGCCGGTGGAGGATGCGACCGGTTCCATGGTGGTGGACATCGGTGGCGGCACCACCGAGGTCGGCGTGATCTCGCTGGGCGGCGCGGTGTATTCCGGCTCCGTGCGTGTCGGTGGCGACAAGTTCGACGATGCCATCATCAATTACATCCGCCGCAACTACGGCATGCTGATCGGCGAGACCACCGCCGAGCAGATCAAGAAGGAGATCGGTTCGGCCTTCCCAGGCAGCGAGGTGCGCGAGCTGGAAGTGAACGGCCGCAACCTGGCAGAAGGCGTGCCGCGCAGCTTCACCATCTCCAGCAACGAGATCCTCGAAGCGCTGACCGATCCGCTGAACAGCATCGTCAGCGCGGTGAAAACCGCGCTGGAACAGACTCCACCCGAACTCGGCGCCGACATTGCCAGCAAGGGCATGGTGCTGACCGGCGGCGGCGCGCTGCTGCGCGACCTCGACCGCCTGCTGATGGAAGAGACCGGACTGCCGGTGGTGATCGCCGACGATCCGCTGACCTGCGTGGTGCGCGGCTCCGGCAAGGCGCTGGACAGCATGGACAAGTACACCAACATCTTCACCACAGACTGATTCTGTGGCGCTGGAAGACACCCGTTCCCTGCGTTTCTTCAATCGCGGCCCCAGCCCGGTCGCGCGGCTGGTGTTCTTCTCGGTGCTGTCGCTGCTGCTGCTGTTCGTCGATGCGCGCTACCAGTATCTGGAGTCCACGCGCCAGGTCATCGCCGTCATCATCTACCCCTTCCAGCGCCTGACCGCCCTGCCCGGCGAGATGTGGGACGGCGTCACCTCCTTCGTCACTCTGCAACGCCACCTGCTGGACGAGAACCAACGCCTGCGCCTGCAGCATGACGCTGATTCCGCGCAGCTGCACCAGCTGGAGACGGTGCTGGGCGAGAACGCGCAGTTGCGCGCGTTGCTGGAAGTGAAACAGCGCGCGAAATACACGGTGCAGGCGGCGCAGATCGTTTATCTGGAGCGCGATATCTTCAAGCGCAAGCTGTTCGTCGACGTGGGTGAGCAGCATGGTGTGCAGGCCGGTCGTGCGGTAATCGACAACCTCGGCGTGGTCGGGCAGGTCACGCGCACCTATCCCTGGCTGTCCGAGGTTACCCTGGTCACCGACAAGAACAGCGTGGTGCCGGTGCAGGTGGTGCGCACCGGCTTGCGTGCGGCAGTGTTCGGCTCCGGCAACATCAACGAGATGGAGTTGCGCTACCAGCCGGTGGACGTGGACATTCAGGTCGGCGATGAACTGGTGACCTCGGGTATAGACGGCACGTATCCCCCGGCACTGCCTGTCGCCAAAGTGATCCGTGTCGAGCGCGATCCGGCCTACCCCTTCGCGCGCATCGTGTGCACGCCGCTGGCCGGTGTGGACCGCCATCGCACGCTGCTCATCGCTTCAGCCGTGCCGACATTGCCGCCGCGTCCGGCTTCGGAGGCGGCGGACGGGGAGAAGCCGCGCCTCAAGCGTGCGGGACGCAGGGGGAGCGAATGAGTTATCAACTGAATGCCGACCGTGAGTTCCTGCTGCCGGCCAGCCGCGGTTTCATCGTGGCCAGTTTCGTGGTGGCGGTGCTGCTGGCCTGGCTGCCCTGGCAGGGTTGGGGGCTGGCGCTGCGCCCGGACTTCGTCGGCCTGATGCTGCTTTACTGGTGCACGCATAAACCGCACCGCGTCGGCATCGGTATCGGCTGGCTGCTGGGCATCTTCGTCGACGTGGCGGATGCCAGCCTGTTCGGCCAGCACGCGCTGGCCTATTCCGTGCTGGCGTTCGGCGGTCTGGTATTGAACCGCCGCGTGAAGATGTTCAGCCTGCGCGAACAGTCGGTGCATGTGTTCGCGCTGCTGCTGGCCAGCTATGCCGTGTACGCGCTGGTGCACTGGCAGGTGAGCGGCTACGTGGAATGGTCGTATTTCCTCGGCAGCCTGACCTCCGCCCTGTTGTGGGCGCCCCTCACCCTGCTCATCCAGACGCTGCGCCGTCCGCGCCGCGACCCGAACGAACTATGACACCGCACGTCGAGCTGAAGAACCATCAGCGCGAGCGGTACCTGTTCAGCCTGCGCCTGGTCTTCAGTCTCGGCTTTGTCGGCCTGCTGCTGTTGATCCTGCTGGCGCGCATGTTCTACCTGCAGGTGTGGAAGCACGAGCATTTCCACACCATGGCGGAGAGCAACCGCATCTATGTGGTGCCCATCGTGCCTAACCGCGGCGTGATCACCGACCGCAACGGCGTGGTGCTGGCGCGCAACTATGCCGGCTATACGCTGGAAGTCTCGCCGGAGAAGATCAAGGATCTGAATGCGACCATCGAAGAGGTCGGCAAGCTGGTCGAGATCCGCCCCAAGGACCTGCGCCGTTTCAAGAAGCTGATGTCGGAGCGGCGTTCTT
>JBBIGX010000035.1:3046-7942 GCA_037447315.1 Gallionellaceae bacterium
ACGGATGAGGAGCTGGCGCGCTTCGCCGCGCAGAGCTACCGCTTCCCGGGCGTGGAGATCAAGGCGCGCCTGTTCCGCGAGTATCCGTTCACGGATACCACCTCGCACCTGCTGGGCTACATCGGGCGCATCAACCAGAAAGAACTGGAGGATCTGGAGAAGCGCGACGAGGCGGTGAACTACATGGGTTCCGATTACATCGGCAAGACTGGCATCGAGAAGCGTTACGAAAAGGAGATGCACGGTATCACCGGCTTCGAGCAGATCGAGGTGGATGCCGGCGGGCGTGCCGTGCGCATGCTGTCGCGGACACCGCCGCAGTCGGGCAGGGATATCCGACTGACGCTGGATGCCGGATTGCAGGAGGTCGCGGTGCAGGCGTTCGGCGATTATCGCGGCGCGCTGGTGGCGATCGATCCGAACAACGGTGAGGTGCTGGCCTTCGTCAGCAAGCCGGGCTACGACCCCAACCTGTTCATTGACGGCATCGACAGCGAGAGCTGGGAGGCGCTGAACAACTCACCCGACGTGCCGTTGAACAACCGCGCGCTGCGCGGCCAGTATCCGCCCGGCTCCACCATCAAGCCGTTCATGGCGCTGGCTGGCCTGCATTACGGCGCACGCGCGCCCTCATATACCATCAACGACCCGGGCTACTACACGCTGCCCGGCAGCAGCCACCAGTATCGCGACTGGAAGACCGGTGGCCACGGCAGGGTGGACCTGTTCAAGTCGGTGGTGGTGTCGTGCGATATCTACTATTACGGACTGGCGACCGAACTGGGCATAGACCGCATGCATGAGTTCCTGGGCGGCTTCGGCTTCGGCAAGCGGACCGGCATCGATCTGGAGGGCGAGGTGCCCGGCCTGCTGCCCTCGCCGGCGTGGAAGATGAAGCGCCACGGCCAGGTGTGGTACCCCGGCGACACGGTTTCGGCCGGCATCGGCCAGGGCTACAATCTGGTCACACCGCTGCAACTGGCGTTCGCCACGGCGACGCTGGCGAACGACGGTGTCGCCTACCTGCCGCATCTGGTGAAAGAAGTGCAGCATGCGCCGGATATGTCCTATCCCGAGCCGCAGCCGCTGTTCGACCTGAAGATTCCCGCCGCCGACCTGGATCTGGTGAAGCGCGCCATGGCGGCGGTGCTCAAGCCCGGCGGCACCGCAGTCGGCGCATTCTACGGGGTCGAATACCCGGTGGCCGGCAAGACCGGTACCGCGCAGGTGATCGGCATCAAGCAGGGCGAGAAATACGACGAGAGCAAGGTATCGGAATACAATCGCGACCATGCCTGGTTCATCGCTTTCGCGCCGGCCGACAAGCCGCGCATCGCGCTCGCTGTCCTGGCGGAGAACGGTGGTCACGGCGGTTCCACTGCCGCGCCCATCGCACGCAAGGTGCTGGACTATTACCTGCTGGGCAAGAAGCCCAAGCCGCTGCAGAAGGTGGATGAGAAGGCCGGAGCGGAAAACGACTGATGAACCTGCGACAACTGAAACAACGCTTCATGCTGCATCTCGACCCGGTGTTGTTGTATGGCATCGGCGGCTTGCTGCTGGTCAGTCTGCTCACTCTGTACAGCGCCAGTGGTGGCGACGGCGGGCGCGTGCTGGGGCAGCTCGGCAACATCATGATCGGCTTCGTCGCGCTGTGGATCGTGGCCAACATGCCGCTGCACTGGCTGGTGCGCATTGCGGTGCCGATGTATGTGCTTGGCATGCTGATGCTGATCGGGGTCGCGCTGTTCGGCGAGATCAGCCACGGCGCGCGGCGCTGGCTCAACCTGGGGTTCATGAACTTCCAGCCGTCGGAGCTGATGAAGATCGCGGTGCCAATGATGATGGCCTGGTATTTCGAGAAGCACGAGGCCACGCTGACCCTGAAGAACTATGTGGTCGCCGCCTTGCTGCTGTTTCTACCGGTGGCACTGATCCTGCGGCAGCCGGATCTGGGGACCTCCATCCTGATCGCGGCCAGCGGTTTCTATGTGCTGTTCCTGGCCGGCCTGTCCTGGCGCATCATCATCGGTCTGCTGCTGACCGCCATCATCAGCGCACCTTTCCTGTGGCATTTGCTGCACGACTACCAGCGCCACCGCATCGAGATGCTGTTCGACCCCTCGCAGGATGCGCTGGGCAAGGGCTACCACACCATCCAGGGCATGATCGCCGTCGGTTCCGGCGGATTGCTGGGCAAGGGTTACATGGAAGGTACGCAGACCCACCTCGACTTTCTGCCGGAACGCACCACCGACTTCATCTTCGCCGTGTGGTCGGAGGAGTTCGGTTTCATCGGCAACCTGCTGCTGCTGGGGCTGTATGTCTTCGTGATCGGGCGCGGCTTCATGATCACCGCCGCCGCTTCCACCTATTTCGCGCGCCTGATGGCGGGCAGCATCACGCTTACCTTCTTCACCTACACCTTTGTCAACATCGGCATGGTCAGCGGTATCCTGCCGGTGGTTGGCGTGCCGTTGCCGCTGGTGAGCTATGGCGGCACCTCCATGCTCACGCTGCTGCTCGGCTTCGGCGTGCTGATGAGCATCCACACCCATCAACGTCTGGTCAAAACCTGAGGGAGACACCATGAGAAACCACGTACTGCCCGTCCTTGCCGTGCTCGCATTGCTGAGCGCCTGTTCCAGCACGCCGCTGCGCAGCGCACAACCGGAACCGGCGAAGCCCGCCGCTGTGCCGGCTGGCGGTGGCTACCTGGCCGGTGACGGTCCCGGCGAGGATGTGCCGGCTAACCTCGACCAGATCCCCGATGCCGTACCCAAGGCGGAACCTTTGCACAAATACGCCAATCGCCCCTATTCCGCACTCGGCAAGACCTATACTCCGTTGCAGACCACCGGGGGATACAAGGAACGCGGCACGGCTTCCTGGTATGGCAAGAAGTTTCATGGCCAGCGCACCGCCATCGGCGAAACCTACGACATGTACGGCATGACTGCCGCCCATCCCACCCTGCCGGTGCCGAGTTATGCGCGCGTGACCAATCTGGCCAATGGCAAGTCGGTAGTGGTGCGCGTCAACGACCGCGGGCCGTTCCTGCATGAGCGCATCATCGACCTGTCCTATGCCGCCGCCTGGAAGCTGGGCTATGTCAACCAAGGCAGCGCCGAAGTCGAGGTGGAGAGCATCGCCGTCGACGCCAATGCCCCGGTCGCGGCGACAGTGGTCGAACCGCCGGTGAAGGTCGAAGCGGTCGCCGCCGAGACCGTGGTGCCGGTGATGCCGCCCGACGTGGCCGGCAAGATCTATCTGCAGCTGGGCGCCTTCAGGGAGAAGCAGGGCGCGGAAAGCTTTCTTGCACGCATGCGCGCCGAACTGGGCGATACCGGCAAGGACATCATCCTGCTCGAGCAGCAGGGGCTCAACCGTATCCAGCTCGGCCCCTACGCCAGCGCCGATGACGCCCGGCGTGCTGCCAATGTGCTGGCTGGCCGGCTGGGCTTCAAACCCTTCGTGAGCAAGCATTGATGGGCATCGTCGCCGGCATCGCGGTCGCGGCCGTCGCACTCGTCCATCTCTACATCCTGGTGCTGGAGATGTTCCTGTGGGAGCATCCGGCCGGACGACGCGCCTTCGGCACCAGTCCGCAATTTGCGGCCGCCACCCGGGTGCTGGCCGCCAATCAGGGGCTGTACAACGGCTTCCTTGCAGCCGGCCTGATCTGGGGCTTGTGGACGGGGAATGTCGCGGTACAGCGCTTTTTTCTGGGGTGCGTGCTGGTTGCCGGCTTTTACGGTGCGCTGACGGCCAACGCCAGGATACTCTGGGTGCAGGCGGCGCCGGCCGCGCCGGCCCTCCTCCTGCTGGCGATCCCCTGAACACACAGGACCCCGCGTCAGGAGACTTGCCAACAGAATACAATCTCCTAATATACAAACATTATTCATTTCAGGAGACCTGACATGTTCGGGATGAACGTAAAAGAGATCGACGTCAACCAGTTCGCGCAGTGGGTGGACGACGACAGCCACAAGCTGCGGGTGATCGACGTGCGCCAGATGGAAGAGATCGCGCAGGGTACCGTGCCCAAGGCCGAAGCCATGCCGCTGCACACCCTGCCGATGAAGGTGAGCGAACTGGACAAGAGCGAGAAGCTGGTGATGGTCTGCCGCAGCGGTGCGCGTTCGGCCCAGGCTTGCATGTTCCTGCAGCAGCAAGGGTTCAGCAACGTGTTCAACCTGCGCGGCGGCATGATCGCCTGGGTGCAGGGCGGCTTCCCGGCTTACCGTCTGGCGTGAGGTGGGCATGAAGAACAAGCTGCTTTGGGCCGTCACGGCTGTGCTGGGCCTGATGCTGGTGATGCAGCAGCTGCAGGCCGGTCAGGGCGTGGATGTGCAGACCGCACGGCGCATGAATGCGCAGGGTGCGCTGCTGCTGGACGTGCGCGAGCCGGCTGAATATGCGGCGGTGCATGCGGTGAATGCACAGCTGATGCCGCTGGGGGAGGTTCGCATGCGCCTGAAGGAACTGGAGGCTTACAAGGACAAGCCGGTCGCCGTCATCTGCCGCTCCGGCCGCCGCTCGGCACAGGCCGTCGCCATCCTGCAGGAGGCGGGGTTCACCCAGGTGGTCAATGTGCAGGGCGGGACCAATGCCTGGGAGCAGGCCGGACTGGAAGTCGTGCGCCAGCAGTGATCCTGTAGCGGGCGCTCAGCCCGCCACCCGCAACACCAACCCTTTCAGATAGGCCCCTTCCGGGAAACTCAGCAGTACCGGATGGTCCGCTGCCGCATGCAGCCGCTTCACGATCTGCGCATCCACGCCCGCATCCAGCGCCGCGCCGGCGATGATCTTCTGGAACAGGTCGTCGCTGATGCCGCCGGAACAGGAATAGGTGAATAGCAGGCCGCCCGGCCGCAACAGCTTGAACCCGAG
>JBBIGX010000036.1:0-7723 GCA_037447315.1 Gallionellaceae bacterium
GTGGTTTATCAGTAATCCGTCTGGCCGATGGGATGTGCTTGGGTGTTGGAAAATTGAAGCATCTTCAAAATCGGAAAAAGATGCGGTCATGCATAAGCGTTATGTTCTGTCGATAGCGTGACCGTGCGCGCGGTGGGGATGGCGCAGACCGTGCGCGTGACTTACATGGTCAAGCAGTATGCCGAGACCACTGGTACGGCCAATCAGGAGACGGGTGAACACCTTGGTCGCCAAGCAGATCGCCGACGAGACGCTGGTCGGGCTGGATGAGGTCAGCGCGCAGCAGATCGCCAAGCAGCGCTGAGGCACCCGTCCGAGACCGTGAAGGGGATGATATCTGAAGAGGTTACTGAGCCTGCTGCTGGCGGCGGCGTTCCTGGCCAGTCTGGCGGGTTGCGCCGCCGACAGTCACAAGGAGCGCGACGACTGGCAGCAATACCGCTCGCACAAGGGACAGGAAGCGCTGTCAAAGGAAGTGCAGGGCAACATGCCCTGAACACGCGTGGCGCAGGAGGTATCCCCCACACCGTTGCCTCAGAGGGGCAGGCTGCGCGCTGCAAGCGATGGGTTGCGGTTCCATACGGGGCTGCAGCCTCACTCATATTGGCGAGCGAGATTGAAGTATGGATCCGCCAGGGTCAAGTTTAACAGGCCGTTGAAAAACTACTGCGGCGGGCCATCTGCGGGAGGTGTAGCTGGTGATGAGTGGGGCGATTCCTCCGGCGGTTTGTTGGATTTCGCTGGATCGCTGGAGTAGAATTGCGGACTTCTTCGTGCCACCCAAACTTTGCGAGGTGTACAAGTAATACCGCATGAGCGCAGCAAGTCTTTCGACGCTTGATGTAATAAATGGTGTAATCCTGTTCTGGGTCACACTCGGTGCGGTCGGCTTGTGGTGGCGCGACACCCGCTATATCACTCGCTTCATCTTTCCCCTAGGCGCGCTGGCCGCGTTTCTGTTGGCGGTTGCCGGAGCCATGGCGCTGGGCGGGATTGCACAGACGCTGGTTCTGCCGCTGGGCTTGCCCGAATTGCCGTTCCATTTGCGTCTCGATGCTCTGTCCGCCTTCTTCCTGACCCTGCTCGGGCTCGCTTCTTTCGGCGTGTCGCTCTACAGCAGTGGCTATTTCCGCCACACGGATGGCAAGACGCTGGGTCTGCTCTGTCTCGAATACCATCTATTCCTCGCGGGCATGGCACTGGTTCTGCTGGCGGATGACGCCTTCCTGTTCATGGTGGCGTGGGAGATGATGGCGCTGTCCTCCTATTTCCTCGTCACCACCGATCATGCCGTGCCGGACATCCGCAAGGCGGGATTCCTTTACCTGCTGATCGCCCATGTGGGTGCCATCGCCATCCTGCTCTCCTTCGGCGTGATGCAAGGCGGTAACGGCATCGCCGCCTACACCTTCGACGCGATGCGCGCGGCGCCGCTGACGCCTTTCTGGGCCTCCGCCGCTTTCCTGCTAGCGCTGTTCGGTTTCGGCGCCAAGGCCGGTGTGCTGCCCATGCATGTATGGCTGCCCGAGGCGCATCCGGCCGCGCCGTCGCCGGTGTCCGCGCTGATGAGCGGCGTGATGCTGAAGACCGCCATCTACGGCATTCTGCGCGTCAGCTTCGACCTGCTGGATACGCAACTGTGGTGGTGGGGCGTGCTGGCGCTGGGGCTTGGCTTGCTCACCGCAGTGTTTGGCGTGATGTTCGCCGCCGTGCAAGGCGACATGAAACGCCTGCTGGCCTACTCTTCCATCGAGAACATCGGCCTGCTGCTGGTCGGCATCGGCCTGACGCTGATCTTCCACGTCTACGGCAAGGAGCCGCTGGCCGCGCTGGCGCTGGTAGCGACGCTGTATCACAGCCTCAATCACGCGATGTTCAAGAGCCTGTTGTTCGTTGGCACCGGCTCCATCCTGCATGCCACCGGCGAACGCAATATGGGGCGGCTGGGCGGGCTGATCCATCACATGCCGTGGGCGTCGGTGCTGATGCTGGTCGGCGTGCTGGCTATCGCCGGTCTGCCGCCGCTCAACGGTTTCGTGTCGGAATGGCTGCTGTTGCAGGCCTTCCTGTTGTCGCCCGGTCTGCCCAACAGTTACATCGACATGCTGGTGCCGGTGGCTGCTGCCGTCATCGCGCTGGCGGCTGCACTGGCCGCTTATGTGATGGTGAAGTTTTACGGCGTGATCTTTCTCGGCCAACGCCGCGAAGCATCGCTGGCGCACGCCCATGATGCCGGCAACCTGGAACGCGCCGGCATGCTGTGGCTGGCTCTGGTTTGCGTGGCGCTGGGGCTGTTCCCTGTATTCGTGCTGACGCAGATAGATTTGGTGGTGCAATCGCTGCTTGGCACACAACTGGGCAACGCCAGCGCAGACTGGATGTTCTTGGCGCCAGTGGACACTGGCCGCGCCAGCTACAGCCCGCTTTATTTCCTGGTAGCGGTGGCTGGCGTGATGGGACTCAGTGTGCTGCTGGTGCGCCGCCTGTATCACGGCCGCCTGCGGCGCGGCGCGGCGTGGGATTGCGGCTTCCCGGCCCAAACTGCGCGCATGCAGGACACCGCCGAAGGATTTGGCCAGCCGATTCGGCGCATCTTCGAACCATTCTTCCGCATCGAGCGAGAAGTGCCGGGCGCGTTCGACGCGCATCCCAAGTATCACGGGTACAGCGAAGACAAGCTGTGGTTCCTGCTCTATCTGCCGCTCAAAGATATGGTTGAAAAGCTATCCGGTTGGGCATCGCTGCTGCAGCACGGCCGCATCCACCTATATCTCGCCTACACCTTCGCCACGCTGGTCGTGTTGTTGATCTTCGTATGATGCCCGATCCGGAAACCACGCTCGCCATCGTGTTCCAGCTGACCCAGTTGTTGCTGGTGGTGCTGGCCGCGCCGCTGTTGAGCGGCTGGGTCAACCAGTGTCAGGCCTGGTTGCAGAACCGTTCAGGGGCCGGGGTGCTGCAGCCCTACCGCGTGCTGCACAAACTGTTCCGCAAGGACGCGGTGATCGCACACAACGCGTCCTGGTTGTTCCGCATTACGCCCTACATTGTGTTTGGTTGTATGTGGCTGGCGGCCGCTATCATTCCCATCATCGCGGTCGATCTGCCGTTCTCGCGTGCCGCCGACGTGATCGCACTGGTCGGGGTGTTCGCGCTGGCGCGCATGTTCATCGCGCTGGCGGCGATGGATGTCGGCACCGCTTTCGGCTCACTCGGCGCGCGGCGCGAGATGCTGGTGTCCTTCCTCGCCGAGCCGGCGCTGCTGATGGTGCTGTTCACCGCCTCCATGATCAGCCATTCCACCCAGCTGCCGCGCATCGTCGAATTGCTGGCGCACCACGAGTTCGTGCTGTATCCGAGTCTGGCTTTTGCCGCGCTGGCCTTTGTCATCGTACTGCTGGCGGAGAACGCGCGCATCCCGGTGGACAACCCAAGCACCCACCTCGAACTGACCATGATTCATGAGGCGATGATTCTGGAATATTCGGCGCGCCATCTGGCGTTGATCGAATGGGCCAGCAGCCTCAAGCTGTTTGCCTACATCTCTATCGGCATCGCACTGTTTCTGCCGCACGGTATCGCCGAAGTGGGCAACTGGGCGGCGCTGCCGCTGGCGTTCGGCCTGCTGTTGCTGAAATTGCTGCTGGCGGGCGCGGGGCTGGCGTTGCTGGAAACGGTCATGGCCAAGATGCGCATCTTCCGTGCGCCCGAGTTCCTCGGCACTGCCTTCCTGCTCGCGGTGCTGGGGCTGCTGATCCATTTCCTGTTGGGTGCGTGAGATGGGTACCACGCCATTTATTGTGCAATTCATCGACCTGCTGGCTTCCTTGCTGCTGCTAATCGTGTTCGCCATGTTGGCGCAGCGTCGCATCCTGTCGCTGATCAACCTGTTCGCCTGGCAGGGCGCGCTGCTCACCCTGAACACCGCCGTGGTAGCCTATTCGACCGCGCAGCACCACCTTTATTATTCCGCCGCGCTGACGCTGGTGCTCAAGGTGCTGCTGCTCCCCTGGTTGCTGCACCGGCTGATCCACAGGCTGAATGTGCGCTGGGAAGTGGAGACGCTGATCAATATTCCTACCACCATGCTGGTCGGCATCGCGCTGGTCATCTTTTCGTTCAACCTGGCGGCTCCGATTTCCGAGCTAGCCGAAGGCATCACACGCGGCCTGATCGGTATCGCGCTGGCCTGCGTGCTGATGTCCCTGCTGATCATGCTCACCAGGCGCAAGGCGGTGACCCAGGTGGTGGCCTTTCTGTCGCTGGAGAACAGCCTGTTCTTCGCCGCTACCAGTGCTACCCAAGGCATGCCGCTGGTGGTCGAGTTCGGCATCGCGCTGGACGTGCTCGTGGCGACCTTCATCTTCGGTATCTTCTTCTTTCAGATTCGCGAAACCTTTGACAGTCTGGACATCACGCACATGGAAAAGCTGAAAGATGATTGATCTTTATCTGCTTGCGCTGCTGCTCATCCCGCTGTTCGGCGGCGGCATGCTGGCGGTGTTCGGTTCTCGTCCGTGGGCGGCGGAATTGAACTCTGTCATGAGCGGCTGCACCTTCGCCGTCGCCGTGCTGCTAACCGTGCAGGTGATTGAGTCGGGTCCGCAGGTCGCGTTCAACGAACAGTTCTTCATCGACCCGTTCAACGTGTTCCTGGTCGCGCTAACTGCCTTCGTCGCCTTCACCACCTCCCTGTTCTCGCGCCCTTACATGCGCATCGAGCAACACCACGGCAAGCTCTCCACCGGCATGCTGCATCTGTATTACAGCATGTACCAGCTGTTCACCTTCGCCATGTTGGTGGCGCTCACCACCAACAACATGGGCATCCTGTGGGTGGCGATGGAGGCGGCCACGCTCACCACCGTGTTGCTGGTTTCGTTGTACCGCACCCCGGCCAGTTTGGAAGCGGCGTGGAAATATTTCATCCTGTGCGGTGTCGGCATCGCACTGGCACTGTTCGGCACCATCCTGCTGTATTTTGCCGCCGAGCGCGTGCTGGGGCACGGCGGCACAGCCTTGTTGTGGACGCACCTGAACGACGTAAAGGGGGAACTGGAACCGACCGTGCTCAAATTGGCGTTCATCTTCCTGCTGGTCGGCTACGGCACCAAGATCGGCCTGGTGCCGCTGCACAGCTGGCTGCCAGATGCGCACGCGGAAGGCCCAACGCCGGTGTCCGCCGTGCTGTCCGGTCTGCTGCTCAACGTCGCGCTGTGCGCCGTGGTGCGCAGCAAGGTGCTGGTGGATGGGTCACTCGGCAGCCATTTCGCCGGCAACCTGATGATCGGTTTCGGCCTGTTGTCGGTGGTGGTGGCGGCACTGTTCTTGTCCCGGCAAAAAGACATCAAGCGCATGTTCGCCTACTCCTCCATCGAGCACATGGGGCTGATCACTTTTGCCTTCGGCATGGGCGGCGCTGTGGCGACCTATGCCGGCATGCTGCACATGACGGTGCATTCGCTGACCAAATCGGCGATCTTCTTCGCCGTCGGCCACGCGGTGCAAAAGGTCGGCACGCAGCAGATGGAAAGCATTCGCGGCCTGCTGCAGGTCAGCCCCACCGTCGGCTGGGGGCTGGGGCTGGGCACCTTCGCCATTCTCGGCATGCCGCCGTTCGGCGTGTTCGCCAGCGAGTTCCTCATCATCACCACCGCCATGCACGAATATCCGTGGGCCACGCCGGTGCTGCTGATCGCGCTGGGCATCGCCTTCGCCGCCATCTTCGGCAAGGTGCAACCCATGGTGTTCGGTGAGACTACCGCCCGGACATTGCCGCACCCGCCGGCGCTGGTGCCGGTGTTCGTGCACCTGTTGCTGGTGCTGATGCTCGGCCTGTACATGCCGGCCTACCTGTCCGACTGGTACCGCCAGGCGGCGACGTTGCTGGGGTAAACGACCATGCCGATCAAACATCCCGATTTGAAGCTGACCCGCCTGAGCGATACGCTCCCCGCATGGGCGGGCGAAATCGCCCCCGCATCGCTGGGGGACATCTGCACCCAGGTGCGTGACGGCGGCGGTCGCCTGGTGGCGCTATGGGGCAGCGATGCGCGCCACGAGGGGCGTGGTTTCAGGTTGCATGTGGCCCTGATGATCGAAACCGGATTGGTCTGCCTTGAGGTGCCGTTGCCTGCCGTGCAGCCGGCCTATCCCGATATCAGCCACATCTTCTATGCCGCCGGGCGCATGCAGCGCGCAACATATGACCTGCTCGGGCTGTATGCGCAAGGCGGGGGCGATCATCGTAAGTGGCTGCGCCATGCTGCCTGGCACAGCGGCAGCTTTCCGTTGCGAAAGGATTTCGATGCGGCGGCCAGTTATGTGCACGAGCAGGACCATTATCCTTTCGTGCAGGTGGAAGGGCGGGGTGTGCACGAGATCCCGGTCGGCCCGGTGCATGCCGGTATCATCGAGCCGGGACACTTCCGTTTCTCCATCATCGGAGAACGCGTGCTGCGGCTTGAGGAGCGTCTCGGATATACGCACAAGGGAATCGAGAAACGTTTTGAGGGAATGAGCGTACAGCAGGGCGCGAAACTGGCCGGGCGTGTCAGTGGAGACAGCACTGTTGCCTATGCCTGGGCGTATGCCATGGCGGCGGAAAGCATCGCGAAGGTGACGCCGCCTGATCGCGCACTGTGGCTGCGCGCGCTGTTGCTGGAACGAGAGCGCGTGGCTAACCACCTCGGCGATCTCGGCTATCTGGGCAACGATGTCGCGCTGACTTTCGGCTTCTCCCAGTTCTGGATATTGAAAGAGCAGGTGCTGCGCAACAACGCCGCGCTGTTCCGCCACCGCTACCTGATGGACTGCATCGTGCCCGGCGGCGTCACGGTGGATATCGACGCAGCCGGCAAGCGCGTGATTGAAGAAGAGTGCGCCCTGCTGGAACGCGAAGTACGACTGCTGCGTAGTATCTACGACGAGCACGCCGGCGTGCAGGACCGCTTCATCGCCACCGGTCGTGTCGAGCCGAAGCTGGCCGCGCAGCTCGGTCTGTGCGGCATGGCCGGACGTGCCAGCGCGCAGGCATGGGATAGTCGCGTGCAGTTCGCCAGCGCCCCATATGACAAACTGGATGTGCGCATGGCGACCCATCGAAACGGCGACGTGGCGGCGCGCGTCACCGTGCGTTTCGACGAACTGTTCGAGTCGTTGCGCCTGCAGCGCGAGATATTGGTCAATCTGCTCGGCAATGACACGGCGTGCCCGCTGGAGGCCTTGCCAGGAAATGGCTTCGGCATCGGCCTGGTGGAGGGGTGGCGCGGTGAGGTGCTGGTGGCGATCCATACCGATGCCACAGGCAGCCTCGGCCGTGTGCACCCGCACGACCCTTCCTGGCAGAACTGGCCGGCGCTGGAACACGCTATCCTCGACAACATCGTTCCCGATTTCCCGCTCATTAACAAATCGTTCAACCTGAGTTATTCGGGACATGACCTGTAGAGGAAGACATGCTGCGCATACTCAAACAGATTGTGAAGACCGGCATCAAAACCGAGGCCCGTCCGCAGGCGGACGAAAGCATGCGGGTGACAGAGCAGAGCCTGCAGCGGCAGATTCTCGATGTGTTAGGCGGCGCACTGTCGATCCGCATGGTAGATGCCGGCTCCTGCAACGGCTGCGAGCTGGAGATCCACGCAGTCAACAACGCCTATTACAACATTGAAGGGTTGGGCATCCGATTCGTCGCCAGTCCACGCCATGCCGACTTGCTACT
>JBBIGX010000037.1:0-7662 GCA_037447315.1 Gallionellaceae bacterium
GTCGGGATGGTCGCGGTGCGAGACGACCGCGGTCGTCACCCCGTGCGCACGGGCGATCTGTAGCCCCTCGGCATCCGCCTTGTTGCTGATCACGGCGGCGACGCGGCAAGGCAGCTTCGCGTGCAGCAACGCTTCCATGTTGCTGCCGCGACCGGATATGAGGATGACAAGGTTCTTGGCGGCGGACATCAACGAACCTGGGTCTGGTGTTCGTCGCCGTTGCGAGTTCTGATGGTGCCGATGCGCGATACGGTCTCGCCGGCCGATTGCAGGTGTGCGATGGCGGTATCGGCATCCTGTGCGGAAACGATCACCACCATGCCGATGCCGCAGTTGAAGGTGCGGTACATCTCCTGCTGTGCGACGTTGCCTTGCTGTTGCAGCCAGTGGAACAGCTTGGGCATCTGCCAGTTCTTGCTGTCGATGTCGGCGACGACGTTCTGCGGCAGCACACGCGGCACGTTCTCGGTGATGCCGCCGCCGGTGATGTGCGCCATGCCTTTGACGGTGACCTGCTCCATCAGCGACAACATCGGTTTTACGTACAGACGGGTGGGGGCCATGATGCAGTCGGCCAGCGTGCGCTCGCCATCGAATTTGGCGTTCAGGTCCGGCTGGCTGCGCGCGATGATCTTGCGCACCAGCGAGTAACCGTTGGAGTGCGCGCCGTTGGAGGCGAGGCCCAGTACCACGTCGCCAGCGACGATCTTGTCGCCGGTGATAACCTTGCTCTTCTCGACCACGCCGACCGCGAAACCTGCGAGGTCGTATTCGCCGACCGGGTACATGCCCGGCATCTCGGCGGTCTCGCCGCCGATCAGCGCGCAGCCGGATTCCTCACAGCCCTTGGCGATGCCCTTGATGACCTCGGTCGCCGCCGGCACGTCGAGCTTGCCGCAGGCGAAGTAGTCGAGGAAGAACAGCGGCTCGGCACCCTGCACCAGGATGTCGTTCACGCTCATCGCGACGAGGTCGATGCCGACGGTGTCGTGGCGATTGAGTTCGAAAGCCAGTTTGAGTTTGGTGCCGACGCCGTCGGTGCCGGACACCAGCACGGGTTCCTTGTATTTCTTCGAGATCTCGACCAGGCCGCCGAAGCCGCCGATGCCGGACAGCACCTCGGGGCGCAGGGTGCGCTTGGCGTAGGGTTTGATGTTCTCGACCAGCTGGTCGCCCGCGTCGATATCGACGCCGGCATCGCGATAGGAGAGGGAATCTGGCGTGCTCAAGTTGAGTTCTCGCTTTCTGGCAGGTAAAGTGCAGCTCGTTTTTCGACGCGGATTTTACCCGAAATGACCGTCTCCCGCTCTGTCGCCATGCTTTGGCTGGGGCTGACCGCCGCCGCATTCGCCCTGCTCTATCTGTTGGCACCCATTCTGGCGCCGTTCGTGGCGGCCGCCATTCTTGCCTATATGCTCGAACCGCTGGTGGAGCGCCTGTGCAAAGGGAAAGTCCCGCGCACGCTGGCCGTGTTGCTGGTGATGCTGGGGAGCTTGCTGGTGCTGCTTGGCCTGGCACTGATCATGCTGCCCTTGTTGCAGAAGGAAATGTCGCTGTTGGCAGAGCGTCTGCCGTTTTGGCTGGATGCCGCACGTCATCATCTGCTGCCTTTGCTGCAGCAGTGGTTCGGCATGCAGCGGGAATGGGATGACGCGACGATCCGTCAGATGCTGGCCGAGCACTGGCGCCAGGCGGGCGGGGCGGCGGCCGGGGTGTTGCCCTGGTTGGGAAGCGGCGGCAGCGCGTTGTTGTCGCTGTTGACCAGTCTGCTGCTGATTCCGGTGGTGATGTTCTACCTGTTGCGCGACTGGGCGGTGTTGCTGGCGAAGCTGGATGGTTTGTTGCCGCGCCATTGGCATGCGCCTATCCATGCCTTGGCCACGGAAGTGGATGGCGTACTGGCCGAGTTCCTGCGCGGACAGCTCTCTGTGATGCTGTTGATGAGTGTGATCTACGCGACGGGGATGTGGCTGGTAGGGCTCGAGTTTGCAGTGCCCATCGGCATCGTGGCCGGTCTGCTGGTGTTCGTGCCCTATCTGGGCATGGTGCTGGGGCTAGCGCTGGCGACCGTGGTGGCCTTGATGCAGTTCGGACTGGGTGGCGACCTGTTGTGGGTATGGGGCGTGTTTGCGGCCGGACAATTACTGGAAAGCATGGTGATCACGCCCTGGCTGGTGGGGGACCGTATCGGCCTGCATCCGCTGGCGGTGATCTTCGCACTGATGGCTTTCGGCCAGCTGTTCGGTTTCTTCGGCATCCTGCTGGCTCTGCCGCTGGCGGCGGTGTTGCTGGTGCTGCTGCGCCATTTGCGTGCCCATTATCTTTCCAGTCCGCTGTATCTCGAACCATGAGCCAGATGCTACTGGGGATCGCGCCCGAATGGGAGCCCTCGCTCGACAACTTCGTCGCCGGCCGCAATGCGGAACTGCTGGCGGCACTGCGCGATGCGCAGCGTGGTGCGGTATATCTGTGGGGGGCGCCGGGAAGCGGCAAGACCCATCTGTTGCAGGCGATGGTGCAGCGGGGCAGGGCGGCGGGGCTGGAGGGGTGCTATGCGCAAGGTGCGGTACCCGAAGCGGCCGCCGTGGTGGCGGTGGACGATGTCGAAGCGCTGGATGATGTCGCGCAAATCGCACTGTTCGAGCTCTATAACCGCATGCGCGAGCAGGGCGGCCTGCTCTTGGTGGGCGGTGCGCAACCTCCGGCACATCTGTCTTTGCGCGATGATCTGCGCACCCGTCTCGGGTGGGGTTTGGTCTATCAGGTGCAGGCGCTCAGCGATGACGAAAAAGCTGAGGCTCTGTGCCAGCATGCCGGCGCGCGCGGTTTCGAACTGCCGCCGGAAGTCATGCAATACCTGCTGCGCCACGGGCGGCGCGACCTGCCTTCGTTGCTGCGCGTGCTGGACGCGCTGGATACGCATTGCCTGCGTCTGAAGCGCCCGGCTTCGGTGCCGCTGCTGAAGGAAGTGATGACAAGCGGGGGTGAATTTGGCACAATGCCTTCCGAATCGGCAAGGGGGCGGCGGTTTTTTTGAATATTCAAATCAAACGACAAAGGAGATCGAGATGTTGAGGAAAGTGACACTGGCTGCACTGGTACTGGCGGCACTGCCCATGCAGGCAGCGGCGGCGGACGGAACGATGCGACTGGATGCGCACATGTCGACGCTTGGGGGTGGCCTGGAGATCGGTACGGCGCTGACCGAAAATTACTCGGCGCGCGTCGGTTTCAACAAGTACTCATTCAGCTTCAACCACCCTTCTGGCGGACAGACATTCAACGGCAACTTGAACTGGGCCAGCATCTCCGCGCTGGTGGACTGGCGTCCCTGGGGCGGCGTGACGCATGTGACTGCGGGTGCGATCTTCAATAACAACAAGATCAATGCGAATTCGATGGTGGCAAATGGGTCAACTTATACTGCCAACGGGATTGGCTATTCCTGTGCCTCGGCAGGGGGGTGCGGTGTCGTATTCTCCATGGGGTTCAACAAAGTGGCGCCTTATCTCGGTATTGGCTGGAGTGGGCAGCCGAAGAAACAGGGTTTCTCGTTCAGTACCGATATTGGAGTCATGTTCCAAGGGTCTCCCCAGGCAACAGTGCATTCGGTGGGAACTTGGGATGTTGGCGGCACACTCGTCAGCACGGCCGCTCTGGATGCGGACGCACAGAATCAGCTCAACAGCGACCTGAGCAGCTTCAAGTATTACCCGGTGCTTTCCATCGGTGTCGGCTATACGTTCTGACGCGGTCGCGTCAGGCGGCGCTACAGGGCCTGCAGCGATGCAGGCCTTTTTTATGAAAGGAAATCCGTGAACCTGGCCCTGTTCGATCTGGACAATACCCTGCTGAGCGGCGACAGCGATTTCGAATGGTCGCAGTTCCTCATTGAGCAGGGTGTACTCGACCGCGAACTGTTCGAGGCGAAGAATCTGGCGTTCTATGAGCAATACAAGGCGGGCACGCTGGATATCCACGAGTTCCTCGATTTTCAGCTGAAGCCCTTGTCGCGCCATGCGCGCAAGGTGCTGGATGCATGGCATGAAGACTTCATGCGCATCAAGGTGCGCCCGATGATGGGCGACAAGGCGCGCGCACTGGTTCGCCGCCATCTGGAGGCCGGCGATACCTGTGTGGTCATCACTGCCACCAACAGTTTCGTGACGGCTCCCATCGTGCGCGAGTTCGGCATCGAACACCTGATCGCTACCGATCCCGAGCAGAAGAACGGCGAGTTTACCGGGCGTGTGGCCGGCGTGCCCTGTTTTCGCGAAGGCAAAGTCACCCGTATGGAGCAGTGGCTGTCCGCGCGCGGCTGGGACTGGGGCAGCTTTGAACAGAGCTGTTTCTACAGCGATTCGCTGAATGATCTGCCCCTGCTGTCCAAGGTGCGGCGCCCGGTCGCGGTCGATCCCGACGCGCCCCTGCGCACCCATGCCGAGCGGCATGGCTGGGAGATACTCTCCCTGCGCTGAAGGGGGCCGGGGGGACGGTGGTATAATCCGGCCGCACCGATCGCCGCATTCTCGCGGCGATTTTTGATTCCACAAGCCATGATAAAAAGACTGATCAGAAAGGTATTCGGCAGCAAGGCGCGGCCGCGCAAGGTGGGCGCCGCACATGTGATTCCTTACTCGGAACATGGGGTGGGGCGCGACAGCATCAGCCATGCTGCGCAACGCGTGACCGATGGCTTGCAGGCGGCCGGCTACCAGGCCTATGTGGTGGGTGGTGCGGTGCGCGACCTGCTGCTCGATCGACACCCCAAGGATTTCGATGTCGCCACCGATGCCACGCCGGAAGAGGTGAAGCGCGTGTTCCGCCGCGCGCGCATCATCGGACGGCGCTTTCGCCTGGTGCATGTGATGTTCGGCGACGAGACGGTGGAGGTTTCCACCTTCCGCCGCGCCATCGACGCCGAGGATGCCGAGACCGACGAACACGGACGCATTTTGCGCGACAACGAGTTCGGCGACCAGGAACAGGATGCCGCGCGGCGCGACTTCACCGCCAACGCGCTGTTCTACGATCCCGCCACGCAGGAGATACACGACTATCACAACGGTTACGCAGACATCCGTGCCAAAGTGCTGCGCATGATCGGAGATCCCGAGGTGCGCTACCGCGAAGATCCGGTGCGCATGCTGCGTGCGGTGCGTCTCTCGGCCAAGCTGGGTATGAAACTCGATCCGGCCACGGCCGCGCCCATCGCAAAGATGAAAGACCTGTTGCGCAACGTTCCGGAGGCGCGCCTGTTCGACGAGATGCTCAAGCTGCTGTTCTCCGGCCATGCGCTGGAATGTATCAAGAAGCTGCGCGCGATGGACCTGCACCACGGCATGCTGCCGATGCTGGATGTGATCCTGGAACAGCCGCTGGGCGAGAAGTTCGTGATGCTTGCACTGCAGAACACCGATCAGCGCATCGCGCAAGACAAGCCGACTTCGCCGGCGTTCATGTTCGCCGCCTTGCTGTGGCACGAGGTGCTGTCTGCCTGGAACAAGAAGCAGGAGGCGGGCGAGCGCCCCGTCCCGGCGCTGCATGCGGCGATGGACGAGGTGCTGGATCGCCAGCGTGCGCAGCTTGCCATCCCGCGCCGTTACGATGCGGTGATGAAGGAGTTGTGGCTGTTGCAGCCGCGTTTCGAGCAGCGTGCCGGTCAGCGTCCGTTCCGCCTGCTGGCTTTGCCGCGCTTCCGTGCGGCCTACGATTTCCTGCTGTTGCGCTGCCAGAGCGGCGAGGCCGATGCTGCACTCGGACAGTGGTGGGATGAGTTTCAGCACGCGAGCGAAGAGCGCCGTGCAGAGATGCTGCAACCGGAGAGTGCCGGGCCGAAGAAGCGTCGCCGGCGCAGCCGCAAACCCAGGGCGGCAGGGCAAGCCGAGCTGCCGATCGATTGATGGCGAGGCACACGGCTTTCATCGGCCTCGGCAGCAATCTGGCCGATCCGGTCACGCAGGTCACCCGGGCGCTGGAGGCGCTGGACAGGCTACCGCAAACGCGCCTGCTGAAGCGTTCATCGCTGTATCGCAGCGCACCGGTGGGTTACCTGGAACAGCCCGATTTCATCAATGCCGTGGCGCAGATCGAGACCGCGCTCGCACCGCATGCCTTGCTCGATGCCTTGCTGGCGCTGGAACAGGCGTGCGGGCGCACGCGTGAGTTCAAGGATGCGCCGCGCACGCTGGATCTGGATGTGCTGTTGTATGACGACCTGCAGTACCACGCGCACGGCCTGACGCTGCCGCATCCGCAGATGCACCGGCGCGCCTTCGTGCTGCGCCCCTTGCTGGAGATCGCGCCGGGCTGCATCATTCCCGGCATGGGTGCGGCGGCGGAGGCACTGTCGGCATGTGCCGGGCAAGAACTGGAACGTTTGTGACATGTCCCTGAGCAAATACCGTTACATCGTGGTGGAAGGCCCGATCGGCGTGGGCAAGACCAGCCTTGCCCGGCGGCTGGCCGAGCACGGCGGGGCGCAGGTCATGCTGGAGAAACCGCAGGACAATCCGTTCTTGGTGCGCTTCTACGAGGACCCGGAACGTTTCGCCCTGCAGACCCAGCTGTTCTTCCTGTTCCAGCGCCTCAACGAAGTGCGCGACCTGGCACAGATGGACATGTTCCGGAACCGCACCGTGTCCGACTACCTGTTCGAGAAGGATGCGCTGTTCGCGCGCCTCAACCTGAGCGAGGATGAATACCAGTTGTACCAGACCCTCTACCAGCGCCTTGCGCCGCAGGTGCCGGCACCGGACCTGGTCATCTATCTGCAGGCTACCACCGACACCTTGATCTCGCGTGTGCGGCGTCGTGGCTACCGCCATGAACGCGCCATCCAGGACGAGTACCTGACGCGGCTGGCCGACAGCTATAGGGAATTCTTCCATCACTATGCCGAGGCGCCGCTGCTGGTGGTGAATAGCGAGAACCTGAATTTCGCGGATAATGAAGCCGATTTTCAGTTGCTGCTGGATCGCATCGAGCGCATGCGCAGCCAACGCGAATATTTCAACGTGGGGGAGTGATGCGGACGACGCTGGGCAAACTGCAAGCCATGCGCGACAAAGGCGAGAAGATCGCCGTGCTCACCTGCTACGACGCCAGCTTCGCCACGCTGCTGGAGAACAACGGTGTCGATGTGCTGCTGGTCGGCGATTCGCTGGGCATGGTGGTGCAGGGGCGCGAGAGCACGTTGCCCGTCACCATCGAACAGATGGCCTACCACACCGCCTGCGTTGCCAGCGGCGCGCAGCGGGCCTTCATCGTCGCCGACATGCCGTTCGGTACTTCGCAGTTCTCCGCCCGCGAGACCTTCGCCCATGCCGTGCAACTGATGCAGGCCGGGGCCGAGATGGTCAAGCTCGAAGGCGGCGCCGAGATGGCCGAGACCGTGAGCTTCCTCACCTCACGTGGCATCCCGGTGTGCGCGCACATCGGCCTCACCCCGCAATCGGTCAACCAGCTCGGCGGCTACAAGGTGCAGGGCAAGACCGATGCCGCCGCCAAGAGATTGTTGCAGGATGCCAAGGCCTTGCAGGAGGCGGGCGCCGGCATGATCGTGCTTGAAGCCATCCCCGCCACGCTTGGCGCGCAAGTCACCCAACATGGGCAGTGCAGTAGCAAAAAATGGGAAATTTTTTGTTGGTATATGTGATATTG
>JBBIGX010000038.1:0-7627 GCA_037447315.1 Gallionellaceae bacterium
TCAATTCAAGCGTAAGGGTCTTGGTTGCAGCGGCATTGAACAGGGTCATGGTCAACCCCCCCAAACCAGCGGTTGCCCCCGGCAAATTCAGGCTGCCTCCGGATATGCTACCCCGACCGGCACTGCCCACGGCAAACCCCCCACCCTGTGCCACCGTAGGGCCGGTATAACCGAGACGCCCGCCCAGCGTGTGGTTGAAAGATTCACTCGCCTCAACAAAACGCGCCTCGATCAGAACCTGGCGCACCGGCACATCGACCAGTTTGATCAGCTTGCGCACCTCTTCCAGGCTGGAGGGCGTGTCCTTCACGAACAGCATATTGGTCCTGAGATCGAAATTCGCACTGCCACGGTTCGACAGGATCTTCTGCTTGTCACTGGAGATCAGTTTGACGATGTCAGCCGCCTTGGCATAGGCCAACTGGAAATTCTCGGTGCGCAGCGGCTCAAGTTCGGTGATCTCCTGGCGCGCCGAGAACTCGATCTTCTCTTTGGCGGCGATCTCCTCGCGCGGCGCCACCTGGATCACATTGCCATTCTTGCGCATGTCCAAGCCGCGGCTTTGCAGGATGATCTCTAACGCCTGATCCCACGGCACATCCTTCAAACGCAGCGTCAGATTGCCGGACACGGTGTCACTGATTACCATGTTAAGGCCAGTGAAGTCAGCAATCACGCTCAGTGCTTCGCGGGTCGAAATGTTCTGGAAGTTCAGCGTCAGTTTCTCACCGGAATATCCCGGAACATTGCCCTGGGTCAGCTTGTTCGGGTCTTCGACAACCGCTTTCACATCCACGATGAATTTGTTGTCCGTCTGGTATGCCGAGTATTCCCAAAGACCCTTCGGCTCGATGGACAGGCGCGCATTCCCGCCTTGTGCAAAGGCATCGATTAACTGTACGGGGGTTGCGAAATCCGACACATCCAGCTTGCGCTGCAGATTTCTCGGAATTACCGTTTTCTGGAAATCGACAACCAGTGCTCGCCCCTGCTGCTTGATATCTACACCGATGTTGGCATCAGACAGGTCGATCTGGATGCGACCTTCACCGTTCTTGCCCCTGCGGAAATCGATATCCCTCAGGCTATGTACCTCGGCGCTGGAGGAGGCATCTGCGAAATGGGTCGCTGCGACTGGCTCACCTCCACCGCCGACACCTTTCGGCTCCAGCGTGATGAACAGCTCGCTGCCTTCAACACGGGTATCGTAGGCCACCATTTGGGCAAGATTGAGCACTAGGCGCGTCCTGTTCCTTGTCTGGACAATGTTCGCGCTACGCAGATCCCCTTCGCCAAAGGTCTGGACCGAAGCACCCAGCCCGTTGTCGGTATTGGGAAAATCGAAAACGATACGCGGAGGGGTGTTGATGGTGAACCCAGCCGGCTTCCCCTGCAACGGAGACTTCAAACCGATCTTCACGACCAGTTTGCCGGATTCGCTGCTGGCACTGATCGCCTGGATGGTATTCGCTTCGCCCGAACCTTCTGCCGCCTGCGCACTGAGAGCGCCCAGAGCCAGGACCATTGCAATCAATCGAAATGCTTTGTGTGTGAGCTTTTCCACCGGTTTCATATTCGACTCCTGATTATTCGATCAATTGCAGGCTGCTCTCGCGCTCCGTCCAGTCACCTGCGCTATCCTGCACCATTTCCTTGATTCTGACCTCGGTTTCGGTGATTGAAATGATCTGCCCGAAATTCAGCCCGATGTAATTCCCCGTCTTGACCAGGTATATCTTTCCTTCCGAAGAGCGAAGCACTGCATGATCCACTCCCTTCTGGGACAGGTAGCCAACCATCCGCAGACTCTCCAGCGGATAATTTTCCAGCTCCTCTTTCGGGCGGTCGAAATCCGGCTGGTTCATGCCTCCCCGACCGCCACTTCCAGCCTTGGCCTTGCGCGGTTTGAAAGGATCGGGCAACCCTGCCGAGTTGTCGTAAGTGAACGGCTCATAGGGTTTGATGTCCGGTGGCGGCTCGACCTTGCCGCGCATATCCGCACCCGCATTGTTGACGAAATCCCTGAGGTCTTGGAACTCCTCACCCCCACATCCGGCCAACAACAAGACCAGCATGAAACTTGATAAGCGCGTCATCATTTCTTTTTCCTTGCCATCGCCTGGGCGCGCTTCTGCGCTGCAAGCTCCGCCTCATCAAGGTAGCGATAGGTCTTCGCTGTCGATTCCAAGCTGAGCATCCCGTTAGGCAACGGCTCAATACGGATATCGTTCAGCGTGACGATGCGCGGAAGCTGCGAGATGTCACTCGCAAAATTGCCCAAGTCATCATAGCTCCCGCTCACTTTCAGCGCGATTGGCTGTTCGGTGAATACGCCAGTGGCAACCTCGCCACCAGGGCGGAACAGCTCGAATTGCAAACCGCGCCCCAAGCCGGCCTGGTTGATATCGGTAAGCAGTGCATCCATCTCCGATTTGCTGGGAAGCTGCTTCAGCAGGGCACCGAATGATTGCTGGGTATCGATAAGTTGTTTTTTGATGATGTCCAGATTGATTGCCTGCTGTTTCTTGGTAAGAAAAGTCTCCTTGAGGGTGACCTCCTCCTGCTGGATCCGCTTCAAGTTCTCATATTGCCCCTGCCAGTCCAAGAAGGCCCCAGCCAGCACCACACCCAGAAACATGGCAGCGAAAGCCAGCAGCTTTACCGGCCATGGCCAGTTGCCCGGTTTCTTGGGGTCGATGTTTTTCAGTTCTTCAATCAGTTTCATAGCCGCCCTCAACCTTTCTTGTCCGCAGCGGCAGGCTGCGTTGCCGACTGCTTCGTCAGATTGAAGTTCAAGGAGAATTCGTTCAGCCGCGACCCGCCGACGGTAGCCGCATGAATCTCGACCAACGCGGGCGAATCCAGCCAAGGCGAATCCTCTATCGCCCGCATCAAAGTGGATACCCGCGCATTGGATTGTGCATACCCGATGAGACTGATCCTGTTCCCTGTCTGTTTCAAGGATTTAAGATACACACCTTCGGGCAAAATGCGCAGCATCTGGTCCAGCAGATGCACGACCTCCGAGCGAGTGGACTGGAGATTCTCGACCACATTCTTTCTCGCCAGCAAAGACTGCGTCTGTTCACGCAACTTTTTGATCTCTGCAATCTTCCGATCAAGAACGGCGGTCTCCTGCTTGAGATATTCGTTGCGTCGCTCCTGATAGGCTATCTGCGTTCCGATAGCCACATGCACCAAGCCTACCACGACCGCCCCCAGCATCACGGACAGCACGCTGAGAACGATGAACTGCAATTGCTTGGCACGCCGTTTTTCGGCCCGATGCGGCAATAGATTGATACGTATCATGATGGATCGAACCTCCGCATCGCCAAGCCACACGCAATCATCAGGGCCGGCGCATCGGTCTGGAGCTGCCGCGGCTTGATGCGTGATGAGAGCGTCATCAACTCGAACGGATTGGCTACTAGCGTACTGACCTGGGTGCGCGTGGCCACCGCCTCATCCAAGCCGATCAGTGCCGCACAGCCACCGGACAGCACGACATAGCTTACTTCGTTGTATTGCGTAGAAGTGAAAAAAAACTGCAAGGCGCGCGCCACCTCCATCGCCAAGTTCTCGCGGAAGGGCGCCAGCACATCGCTCTCATAGTTTTCCGGCAAACCCCCATTGCGTTTGGCTGCTTCTGCCTCTTCCGGCGTCAAACCGAAGGCAGCTTGTATCTGCTGCGTCAGCTGGTTGCCGCCCACCTGCTGATCGCGTGTATAAACGGACTGACCGTTACGCAACACGTTGACATTCATCACGGTAGCACCGATATCCACCACGGCAATGCATTGATCCTGTGCTCCGCCCGGCAGTTGCGAACGTATCTGCTCGAAGGCCGCCTCGGCGGCGTAGGGCTCCACATCCATCACCACCGCCTTCAACCCCGCTGTCTGCGCCGCCGCTACCCGATCTTCGACATTAGCCTTGCGCGATGCAGCCAATAACACCTCGACTTCTTCCGGATTGTTTGGCGACGGCCCCAGCACCTGAAAATCCAGATTGACCTCGTCCAGCGCGAACGGAATATATTGGTTCGCCTCGGACTCGACTTGGTATTCGAGGTCATCTTCCCGCAGTCCGGCAGGCAACATGATCTTCTTGCTGATCACCGCTGCGGCGGGCAAGGCTAAGCTGACATTGCGAATGCGAGTACCCATGCGCTTCCACGCGCGCTGCAGAGCTTCCGATACCGCATCCAGATTGTTGATGTTGCCGTCGCTGACCGCATCCGACGGCAGCGCTTCGATGGCATAGCGCTCCACCACATACCCGCCCTTTTTTGGCGCCTCACTCAATTCCAGCATCTTGACAGCGGAAGAACTGATATCCACGCCAATCATGGGTGGCGTGGAGGTCTGCAGAAAATCTAACGATATGTCAAAATTTCCTTTAATCATAGGATAGTTGGCGCACTTCCGTATAAAGTGGTTTAAATCCTAGCAATAACTCCCAAGAGTGTAAAGTTTTTTCTGGGGGCGGCAATTGCCCCGTGCGAACGCTATAATCGCCCGCCACTTTTGACTTCAATTTCGACACATGACTTCTCGCTGGTGGTTCTATCCTGTAATCAGCATCGTGCTGCTGCCGCTTCTACCCTTGCTGCTCCTGATCATCGCGGCCATCCTGACCTATCCCACGCTGCCATCCTTGGAAGCGCTGACCGACTATCGCCCCAAGATGCCCCTGCGCATCTACAGTGCCGAAGGTGTCCTGATCGGCGAATTCGGCGAAGAGCGCCGGGAGCTGGTAAAGATCGGAGATGTTCCCGAGACTATGAAGCTGGCGATTCTGGCAGCCGAAGACGACAGATTCTACGAGCATGGCGGCGTCGACTATATCGGCGTCATGCGCGCCGCCTATTCCAATTTCACCTCCGGCGGGGTCAAACAGGGTGCTAGCACCATCACCATGCAGGTGGCACGCAACTTCTTCCTCTCCAAGGAGAAGACCCTGAGCCGCAAGTTCAACGAGATGCTGCTCGCCTTCAAAATTGAGCACAACTTGAGCAAGGACGAGATTCTCGAGTTGTATATCAACCATATCTATCTGGGGCAGCGGGCTTATGGTTTCGGTGCTGCGGCACAGGCCTATTTCGCCAAACCGATCAGTCAGTTGAGCATCGCCGAAATGGCCATGCTGGCCGGCCTGCCCAAGGCACCCGGCGCCTACAATCCGGTGGCCAATCCCGCGCGAGCCAAAGTCAGGCAGGAATGCATCCTCAAACGCATGCGCGATCTGAACTACATCAGCGCAGACGAACTGGCGCTCGCCCTCAGTGAGCCGCTTCAAACCAAGCAGACCGCCTACCATCAGGAATTTTCGGTCAATGCCAACTTCGTCGCCGAGCTGGTACGCCAACAAATGTACGACCGCTTCCAGGAAGATGCCTATACGCAAGGCTATAGCGTCTATACCACCATACGCGCCAAAGATCAGGCAGTCGCCTATGCAGCTCTGCGCAAGGGCCTGCTGGATTATGACCGGCGCCACGAGTACCGGGGCCCCGAAGGCTATGTCGATCTCAAGAAAAACGATACGGAAGCCTTGCTCGACAAGGCCTTACAGGACGTCCCCAACAGTGATGACCTGTTACCGGCCGTAGTTTTATCGATCACTCGCAAGGGACTTGAAGTTCGCATCAAAGGTGGCGTAACCGCAGAAATCGAAGGGGCCGGCCTGCGCTTCGCGCAACTGCCGAGCGGTGAACGCTGGGTGCTGCATCGCCGTATCAAGAAAGGGGCGCTGATACGCGTACGCAAAACGAAAGACGAAAAATGGGAGATCTCGCAGATACCCGAAGCGGAAGCTGCCTTCGTTTCTGCCGACCCCCGCACCGGCGCCATCTATGCCCTGGTAGGCGGTTTCGATTTCAACCGCAACCAGTTCAATCACGTCACGCAGGCCTGGCGCCAGCCCGGTTCCAGCTTCAAGCCGTTCATCTATTCCGCCGCGCTCGAAAAAGGTTTCACACCCGCTTCGATCGTCAACGATGCGCCGCTGGTGGTCAATCTTTCCGATACCGGCGGGGAGCTTTGGGAGCCGAAAAACTATGAAGGACAGTTTGAGGGCCCGATGCGCCTGCGCCAGGGGCTGACGAAGTCGAAGAATCTGGTGTCCATCCGCGTCCTGCAATCGATCGGCCTCGAATATGCACAAGACTACGTCGCCAAATTCGGCTTTGACCGCGACAAGATCAGCCCCTACCTGACCATGGCGCTGGGCGCGGTCTCGGTGACACCCTGGCAAATGTTGCAGGGATATGCGGTTTTCGCGAATGGCGGCTACCGCGTCACCCCCTACCTGATACAGCGTGTCGAGGATGGCCAAGGCAACCTCGTCAGCCAGACCGTCCCGGTCGTGGCCGGCAAGGATGCGGAGCAGGTGCTCGACATCCGCAACGCCTTCACCATGGTCAACATGATGCAGGATGTGATCAGACATGGCACCGCCATTCGAGCCATGTCGCTCGGCCGGCAGGATCTTGCCGGCAAGACAGGTACCACCAGCGAGTCGATGGACGCCTGGTTCTGCGGTTTCCACCCCACGTTGGTGGCCGTCACCTGGGTGGGCTATGACACCCCGCAGAGCTTGGGAGAAAAGGAAACCGGGGGCGGCGCCGCGCTCCCCATCTGGATGGACTATATGGGCGAGATGCTGAAGGATACGCCGCAGGTCGAATACGCCGTCCCGCCGGGTATCGTCACCGCCCGCATCAATGAGGAAGGGATGCGCGACCCGGATGGCAATCACATCGAATACTTCTACGAGGAAAACCTGCCACCTGAGGGTTCCCGGCGCCTGCTGGAGATCTTCAAGCCGGCCGAATCCGATTCCGAACAGCTGTTCTGATGCGCAAACCACCGATACCGCATCGCGACTTGATGCGCGAACAACTCGCCCACCAAGCTGCCAAACTGATGGCCGAGGATGGCATCACCGATCACGGCAGGGCCAAGCTCAAGGCGGCCCGGCAACTGGGTGCCGCCAATACCCAGCACCTGCCCAGCAACCAGGAAGTGGATGACGCCTTGCAGAGTTATCGCGCCCTTTACCAGCACGACAGCCACCGCGAATGCCTGCATCTGATACGCCAGGAAGCACTTGCCGCGATGCGCTTGCTGCAGGAGTTCCACCCCTATCTCACCGGCTCGGTGTTGAGCGGCACTGCGGGTGAACGATCCGATATCAACCTCATGCTGTTCAGCGATGACGCCAAGGCCGTCCTGCTCTTCCTGCTCAAGCACGAACTGGAATTCGAGGATGGTGAATGGCGCGTGCGCCTCAACGGCAAGGAAGAGAGCGTCCCCAGTTACACCATCACTACCGAATCCGGCGTCCAGATACACATTGTCGTCCTGCCCGAGAACGCCCATCGCAGCGGTGCCCGGCATCCCGACACCCACGCCGACATCGCCGCCGTCGAGGCGTTATTGCGGGCCTGAAGATTTTTCTGCCGGGCTTGTCGTCGCACGGCCCCGGACTGCGTTCTATACGGTAGGCCCGCTGATTCCGGGCGCTAGTTCCCAACTGAACCGAAAAGGAGCGTCAACATGAAAACTGCATTGGCCGTCACCACCACCCTGCTGATCCTTTCCACCGGGGCGTTCGCGGAGGA
>JBBIGX010000039.1:0-7555 GCA_037447315.1 Gallionellaceae bacterium
ACGCTTGGCTTTTTCACGCGACAGACGTGTCTCGCCGTAGCCGTTCTCCAGCGACTCGATGGCGACGGTGGTGAAATCACCAGCCTTCACTTCGACATTGCCCTGGGCGTCCTTGAATTCTTCGACGGGGATATAGCTTTCGGACTTCAGTCCGGCATTCACCACGACCACGTTCTGCTCGACGCGAACGACCTGGGCGGTGATGAGTTCGCCTGCGCGCATTTCCTTGCGGTTCAGGCTTTCTTCAAACAGGGAGGCAAAACTTTCCATTTCGGCTACAGCGGTCATTTCAATCTACTTTCAGGTTATCCCGCAGACTGCACGGGGGTTCGTTTATCAACCCGGACGGCGGGGAGCCGAACGGGGCCTAACTCAATGCACGATAGCGGGTCAGCACTTCAGCGACGGCTTGCTCGATATTCAGCAGCGTCGTATCCAGCAGACTGGCACCTTGCGCCTGCTGCAGGGGAGCCACACTACGCTGCGAGTCCCGCTCGTCGCGCGCCTGAATATCCTGCAAAAGGGCGCGCATATTAACACTCATTCCTTTTTCTTTCAACTGTTTATATCGGCGCTCGGCACGCGCCTCGGCGGAGGCGGTCAGGAATATCTTCAGTACGGCGTCCGGGAACACCACCGACGCCATATCTCGCCCGTCCGCCACCAGCCCCGGGGCCTGACGGAAAGCGCGCTGCTTGTCCAGCAATGCCGCCCGCACCTTGGGCAAGGCCGCCACTTTGGAGGCGGCCGCCCCGGCTTCTTCGGTGCGCAATTCGTCACCCACTTTTTCGCCGTCCAGCCAGGTGTCACCCTTCTCGAAGCGGATATCCACCCTGCCCGCCAGCTCGGCCAGCGCGGCCTCATCATCCAGCACCACGCCATGCCGTTGTGCAGCCAGCCCGAGCAGGCGGTACAGCGCACCACTATCGAGATAGTGCATGCCCAACGCATCCGCCACGCGCTGCGCCACCGTCCCCTTGCCCGAGGCCGAGGGACCATCGATGGCAATCACCGGCACTGCCTGGGTCACTTTGGAAAACTCGGAGAAATACTCTGGAAAAGTCTTGGCCACGCACTTCGGATCGTTGATGCGTACACCCGCGCCACCGAACGCGGCCAGCGAGAAACACATCGCCATGCGGTGGTCATCGTAAGTGTCGATAGCCGCATGTTTGATCTGTGCGGGCGGTGTGACTCGGATGTAATCCCCCCCCTCCTCCACCGTCGCGCCGACCTTGCGCAGCTCGGTCGCCATCGCCGTGATGCGGTCGGTCTCCTTCACGCGCCAGCTGGCGATGTTGCGCAGCGTGGTGGTGCCCTCGGCGAACAGCGCCGCCACGGCCAGCGTCATCGCCGCGTCCGGGATGTGATTGCAGTCGAGATCGACGGCCTTCAGCCTGCCGTGCGCCGGGCCGGTCGCTTCCATCCAGTTCGGCCCCATGCTGATGCGCGCCCCCATCTTCTGCAATTCTTCAGCAAAACGTTTGTCGCCCTGCACGCTATCTGCACCAACACCTTCCACACGCACCGGCCCGCCACCAATCGCTCCGGCGGCCAGAAAATAGGAAGCAGACGAGGCGTCTCCTTCAACAAAGATCACGCCGGGACTCTGGTAACGCTGTCCGCCGAACACGACAAAGCTCTGCCAGTCCTTCCTTGCCACTTCGACACCGAAGCGCGCCATCATCGCCAGCGTGATCTCGATGTAAGGCTTGGAGATCAACTCTCCAACCACTTCGATCCTGACCGTCTGCCCGATCAGCGGCAAAGCCATCAGCAGGCCGGTAAGGAACTGGCTGGAGACATTGCCGCGCACCTGCACCATGTCACCTGCCAACGCGGCGGGCCGGATATGCAAAGGCGGAAAACCCTGATTGTCCAGATAGGTGATATCCGCACCGAGTTGGCGCAGCGCATCCACCAGGTCGCCGATGGGACGTTCGTGCATGCGCGGCACGCCGGAAAGTTCATAACTGCCGCCGGAAAGAGCCAATGCCGCAGTCAGCGGACGGAATGCCGTACCTGCGTTACCAAGGAACAACTTGGCCTTCTTGTTGGGGAAATTCCCGCCACAACCTGTCACGCGATAGGCATTCCTCTCCAGTGATTCGACGCCAACGCCCAAGGTACGCAAGGCCTCCAGCATGCGGTCGGTGTCATCCGACTTCAGCAGGTCGCGTACCTCGGTGACGCCCTCCGCCAGCGCCGCCAGCAGCAGCACGCGGTTGGAGATACTTTTTGAACCCGGCAGACGCACCGTACCGCGCGCCGACATCAAGGGAGGAAGATCAAGGAATTCGTGTTGTGACATGCTGACAGAAAGATTGGATTATTGTTGCTGCCAGGCGCTGCGCACCTTGCGCGCCTCGCTGAACACAGCTTCGAGTTTCGCCGCATCGTTCTGCTCCAGCGCCTGATACAGGCCGTGCAGTTCGTTGGCATATTGCAGCAGTTCGGGCAGCAGCGCCTCGCGGTTGGCAAGGCAGATATCGCGCCACATCTCGGGCGAGCTTGCGGCGATACGGGTGAAATCGCGGAAACCGCTGGCGGCGAAGGACAGCAACTGGTCGCGGTTGTCGCGCTGCGCAATATCGTGTACCAGCGCGAAGGACAGTAAATGCGGCAGATGGCTCACCGCAGCGAACACCTCGTCATGCTGTGCCGGACTGAGTTCGCTGACACGGGCACCGCATAGCTCCCATGCTAGGCGCACCCGTGCCACGGTTTCCGGCGCATTTTCCGGCAACGGTGTCAGCACCACGCGCTTGCCCGCATACAGTTCCGCCATGGCCGCATCCGGACCACTCTTCTCCGCACCGGCGATGGGATGCGCCGGTACGAACTGCGCCAGTTTCGCCCCAAGATTGACGCGCGCCGCAACGACCACATCGCCTTTGGTGCTGCCGCCATCGGTGATGATCGTCTGCTTGCCGAGATGCGGCGCGATACGCTTGAAGATATCGGCCATCTGCGCCACCGGTGTGGCGACCAGGATCAGGTCGGCATCGCGGACTTCCGCCGCCTCGTCACGGCCGATGCGATCAAGAATGCCGAGCCGTTTCGCCTCTTCCAGCGTCGCCACCGTGCGCCCGAAGCCGGCCACCTCGCCGACCGCTCCCGCCTTGCGCAACGCCAGTGCGAACGACCCGCCGATCAGGCCTGCACCATAGATGACGATCTTGCGAAAGGCAGGCTGCATGGTTCAGAGGGTTCTGCCGATCGCGCCCGCGATGGCACCCAGCGTGCCCATCAACTTCTTCAGTTCGTCCGGCGTCAGCGCCTGGTCGGCGTCACACCAGGCATCGCACGGGCTGGGATGCATCTCGACCAGCAGACCGTCGGCGCCGGCCGCGACGGCCGCCTGCGACAGCGCCGGCACCATCCACGCCTTGCCGCCGGCATGCGAAGGATCGACGATCACCGGCAGGTGCGTCTCTTTCTTCAGCACCGGGATCGCGGTCACGTCCAGCACATTGCGGTAGTAGGTTTCGAAAGTGCGGATGCCGCGCTCGCAGAAGATGATGTTGTGGTTGCCACCCGCCGCAATGTATTCCGCCGCCATCAGCCATTCGCTGATAGTGGCCGACATGCCACGCTTGAGGATCACCGGCGTGTTGCAGCGGCCGACTTCCTTCAGCAGGTCGAAGTTCTGCATGTTGCGCGTACCGATCTGGATCACTTCCACTCCGTACTCGAGGAAGGTGTCGAGCTGGCGCGCATCCATCAGTTCAGTGACGATGGGCAGCTTCTGCTTGTCGGCCGCCTTGCGGAACATGTCCAGGCCTTCCGCACCGTGCCCCTGGAAGGCATACGGGCTGGTGCGCGGCTTGAACGCGCCGCCGCGCATCAGACGGCAACCGGCCTCTTTCACATATTTTGCCGACAGATCCATCTGCTCCTGCGTCTCCACCGAACAGGGTCCGGCGATGATCTGGATCTGCTTGCCGCCCAGCGGCACACCGGCGATGTCGATCACGGTATTCGCCTTGTGCGATTCGCGCGACACGATCTTGTACTGCTTGGCGATGTGCATCGCGTTCTCCACGCCGGGCAGCGAGGTGAACATGTCCGGATCCAGCTTGCGCTCGTCGCCGATGGCGCCGATCACGGTGCGCTCGACGCCGCGCGAAATGTTGGCTTTGAGGCCGGCGGCCTCGATCTTCTTCACCACCGATTCGAGTTGCTGGTCGGTGGAACCGCTTTCCATCACGATAATCATTTGCTCTCTCCGATCGCATGCTTCAGTGCATGCAAAAATTTGGCATTCTCGCTCTCCAGACCGATGCTGACGCGCAGCCAGTCCGGCATGTCGTAATTCGCTATCGGGCGCACGATCACGCCCAGTTCGAGCAGTCGGCGGTACATCGCCGTGGCATTGCCGATGCGGAACGCCACGAAGTTTCCGAACGAGGGGATGTATTCCAGCCCCAGTTTGGTCAATCCCTCGGTGATCTGCTGCATGCCGCGCTGGTTCAGCTCAAAGGTCTTCTTCACGAATGAGGTGTCGCGCAGGGCTGCCACCGCCGCCGCCTGCGCCACGCTGTTGACGTTGAACGGCTGGCGCACGCGATTCAGCATGTCCGTCACCTGCTCGTGTGCCAGCGCATAGCCGACGCGCAGGCCGGCCAGCCCGAAAGCCTTGGAGAAGGTGCGCGAGATGATGAGATTGGGGAACTCCTTCATCCAGCTCACGCTGTCATAGCGCTTGTCTTCCGGCAGATATTCGTTGTACGCCTCGTCCAGCACCACCAGGATGTCGGCAGGCAGGCCGCGCAGGAAGGCCAGCAGCGCTTCCGCCCCCAGGTAGGTGCCGGTCGGATTGTTCGGGTTGGCGATGAACACCATCTTCGCCTTGCTCTCTTTGGCGGCCTGCTGCATCGCCTTCAGGTCGTGACCGTAGGCAATGGCGGGAACGCTGATGCCCGTCGCGCCGACCGCCTGTGTCGCCAGCGCATACACCGCGAAGGCGTGCGCGGAATACACCACCTTGTCACCGGGTTGCAGGAAGGCGCGTGCCGCCAGCTCCAGCAGGTCGTTGCTGCCATTGCCCAGGGTGACGTTGGCATGCGCCACACCATAGCGCTTCACCAGCGCATCCTTCAGTTCGAAACCGTTGCCGTCCGGGTACAGCGCGATGCTCTTGATCGCCTCGTGCATGGCGGCAACGGCAGCCGGGCTTGCCCCCAGCGGATTCTCGTTCGAGGCCAGCTTGACGATGCCCGTAATGCCCAGTTCGCGCTCCAGTTCGGAGATCGGCTTGCCGGGCTGGTACGGCGCAATCGCACGCACATAGGAAGGAGCCAGATCACAGTAATTCATAAATCATCCACCACAGACACTGAAAGGCCGCGCGGCACGCGAAGGCAGGAGATTCTACGTTTGCTTCGCTCTTTATCCGCGCAGGCGCAATTAATTAATAGTCATTATCAAACGGCGGCCGGATAGGAACCGAGCACCTTGACGAAACCGGCGATCTGCCGGAGCTGGGCCAAGGCCGCCATCACCCGCGCGTCGGATTGATGGCCCTCGATGTCCACATAGAACACATATTCCCAGAGACCGGTGCGCGACGGACGCGATTCCAGCTTGGTCATGGAGACATCGTTCTGCGCGAACGGAGCGAGCAGGTCGTGCATCGCCCCCGGGCGATTGGGCGCCGACATCACCAGCGAAGTCTTGTCACGCCCGGACGGCGCCACGTCCTGCTTGCCGATGACCAGGAAACGCGTGGTGTTGCGCGCGTCATCCTCGATGTTCTGCGCCAGCACCTTGAGATGGTAATGACCGGCCGCACGCTCGCCGGCGATGGCCGCCGCGAAAGACTCTTCTGCGGCAAGACGCGCCGCATCGGCATTGCTGCTGGCGGTGATGCGCTCGGCCTGCGGCAGGTGGGAGTGCAGCCATTCCTGGCACTGGCCGAACGATTGCGGATGGGAATAGACCTTGCGGATGAGCGACAGGTCGTTCTCATTCGACAACAGGCACTGGTGCACCTGCAACATCACTTCCCCGCAGATCCTGAGATTGCTGTTCAGCAGCAGGTCCAGCGTGCGCCCCACCGCCCCCTCGGTGGAATTCTCCACCGGCACCATGCCGTACTGCGCCGCGCCTCTCTCCACGGCCGCGAACACGCCGTCGATGGTGTCGGCCGGCACGCCTGCGGTGGCCTGGCCAAAACGCTGGAACACCGCCGCCTCGCTGAACGTCCCGTGCGGCCCGAGATAAGCGACATGCAGGGGCGCCTCCAGCGCGCGGCACTGCGAGATCACCTCGGTGAACAGCTGCTTGACCGCCTCCGCCGACAGCGGGCCCTTGTTGGCCTGCATCAGGCGCTGCAGCACCTGCGCCTCGCGTTCCGGGCGCAGTACCGCACCCTCACCCTTGGCATGGCCGATCCGCTGCGCCAGCCGGGCACGCTCGCTGAACAGTCGCAGCAACTCATCGTCGATACGATCAATCTGTTCGCGGAATTGTCTCAATTGGTCAGCCATGGCGCTTCGCAAACTCGTTCATGAAATCCGCCAGCGCCTGCACACCCGCCAGCGGCATGGCATTGTAGATGGAGGCGCGCATGCCGCCCGCCAGCTTGTGCCCCTTGAGCTGCAGCATGCCGCGCGCTTCCGCCTGTTTGAGGAATTCGGCATCCAGCGCCGCATCGCGCGTCTTGAACGGCACGTTCATGCGCGAACGGTCCGCCTTAGCCACCGGGCACACATAGAAACCGCCGCTGCCATCGATGGCGTCATACAGCAGCCGCGCCTTGGCGATGTTGGTCTTTTCTATCGCCGCCACACCGCCCTGCTTCTTCAGCCACTGGAACACCAGTCCGGCCATATAGATGCCATAGGTCGGCGGCGTGTTGTACATCGAATCGGCATCGGCATGCGTCTTGTAGTCCAGCATGGTCGGCAGGCGCGGATCGGCGTGGCCAACCAGATCTTCGCGCACCACCACCAGCGTCACGCCCGCCGGGCCGATGTTCTTCTGCGCACCGGCGTAGATCAGGCCGAACTTAGACACATCCACGGGGCGCGACAGGATATTGGACGACATGTCCGCCACCAGCGGCACCTTGCCGGTATCCGGCACCCAGTTGAACTCCACCCCGCCGATGGTCTCGTTCGGCGTGTAGTGCACATAGGCCGCCGCCTTGTCCAGCTTCCAGTCCTTGAAGTCCGGCACGTAAGTGCAGTTCCGGTCCTGGTTGTCGGCGACCACATTCACATGGCAGAACTTCTGCGCCTCGGCGATGGCCTTCTTCGACCACTCGCCGGTGTTCACGTAGTCGGCCTTGCCTTTGCCGCGCAGCAGGTTGAGCGGGATCATCGAGAACTGCAGGTGCGCACCGCCTTGCAGGAACAGCACCTTGTAATTCTGCGGGATGCCCATCAGCTCGCGCAGGTCAGCCTCCGCTTGCGCATGGATGGCCATGTATTCCTTGCCGCGGTGCGACATCTCCATCACCGACATGCCGCTGTCGTGCCAGTCCCGCAGCTCGCCCTGCGCTTGCAGCAGCACTTCCTGCGGCAGAACCGCCGGACCGGCGCTGAAGTTA
>JBBIGX010000040.1:0-267 GCA_037447315.1 Gallionellaceae bacterium
TTCCTCCTGTTATGGATTACAAAAACATTAGCCTTTGCGGTGGTCGCCCACGCGCACGATCTTCATGGTGTTGGTGTGACCGGCCTTGCCGATGGCTTCGCCGACAGTCATCACGATCAGGTCGCCTTCCTCTACCATCTTCAGGCGCAACAGCTCATCTTCCGCTTGGCGCAAGGTGATGGAGTGATCGTTCGAGGTGCTCTCGAACGCGATCGGATGCCTTCCGTTGAAGAGCAAGAAGTGGAAAGGCGCCTTTCGCAAACGCAT
>JBBIGX010000040.1:277-7493 GCA_037447315.1 Gallionellaceae bacterium
GGTGTCATCGCAAAGATCGGCGTATTGGCGGTGGTACGCGACATCCACAAGGCAGTCGAACCTGACTGGGTCAGCGCGACGATAGCCTTCACCTTGAAATGCGATGCCGCATACAGCGCCGACATGGCGATGGACTGGTCGATGCGCGTGAACCTGTTGTGCTCAAGGCGGCGGTCTGCCGCACTTTCTTCACTTTCCTTTTCCGCCCTGAGGCAGATGCGTGCCATGGCTTCGACCGTCTCCACCGGGTAATCCCCTACGGCGGTCTCGGCCGACAGCATCACCGCATCGGTGCCGTCCAGCACGGCGTTCGCCACGTCGGATACTTCGGCGCGGGTCGGAATCGGGTTGGTGATCATCGATTCCATCATCTGCGTGGCGGTGATAACCAACCGGTTCTTGGCACGTGCCAGCTTGATCATCTTCTTCTGCAGGCCGGGCACGGCCGCATCGCCGACCTCGACCGCGAGATCGCCACGCGCCACCATGATGCCGTCGGACGCTTCGATGATTTCGCCCAGCACGGGGATGGCCTCGGCGCGCTCGATCTTGGCGATCAGCAGGCTCTTGCCGCCCGCCGCATGCATCAACTCGCGCGCCAGCTTCATGTCATCGGCCGAGCGCGGGAACGAGACGGCGAGGAAGTCGGCCTTGATGATCGCCGCCGTTTTGATGTCTTCCTTGTCTTTCTCGGTCAGCGCCGGCGCGGTCAGTCCGCCGCCTTTGCGGTTGATGCCCTTATTGTTGGACAGCACGCCGCCGCGGATCACTTTGCAATGCACTTCATGACCCTTGACCGCGGTCACTTCGAATTCCAGCATGCCGTCGTTCAGCAGCAGGATGGAGCCCGCGCTGACATCCTTCGGCAACTCTTTGTAATCGAGGCCGACACGCTCCTGGTTGCCCAGACCGTCCAGCGCCGCATCGAGGATGAAGGCATCGCCCGGCTTCAGCACGATCTTGTCGTTCTCGAACTTGCGCACACGGATCTTCGGTCCCTGCAGGTCGGCGAGGATACCGACCGTGCGGCCGACCGTGGCAGCGGCTTTGCGCACCAGATCAGCGCGATTCTGATGGTCCTGGGCGGTGCCATGCGAGAAGTTCATCCGCACCACATCCACGCCGGCGCGGATGATGGCTTCCAGTGATTTCAGGTCATTGGTCGCCGGTCCCAGCGTTGCTACTATTTTTGTTCTGCGCAGCATGATTTCCTTGTTGGTCTAGCGTTTTGCCCGGCCTCCCTTTCTCTCCAGCGGGGAGGCGGGGCGCCGTACTACATTACTGCTTCGCGCGCTCTTCCAAGATCGCCACGGCCGGCAGGGTCTTGCCCTCCAGGTATTCCAGGAACGCACCGCCGGCGGTGGAGATATAGGAAACCTTATCGTAGATGTCGTACTTCTGGATCGCGGCGATGGTGTCGCCGCCACCCGCCAGGGTAAACGCCTGGGTTTCGGCGATGGCCTTGGCGATGGTCTTGGTGCCTTCGCCGAACTGGTCGAATTCGAACACGCCGACCGGGCCGTTCCACACCACGGTACCGGCCTTCATGATGATATCGGCCAGTTCTTGTGCGGACTTGGGACCGATGTCAAAAATCATGTCGTCGTCGGACACTTCGCCCACGCTCTTCAGCACGGCAGGTTCATTGGCGTCGAACTTCTTGCCGCACACCACGGCCACCGCGATGGGAATATTAGCGCCGCGTTTTTTCATCTTCTCAATCAGAGCTTGCGCGGTCGGCACCAGGTCGTCTTCGCACAGCGATTTGCCGACGTTGCCGCCGGCCGCCTTGATGAAGGTGTTGGCAATGCCACCGCCCACCACCAGCTGGTCACACTTCTCGGACAGGGACTCCAGCACGGTCAGCTTGGTGGAAACTTTGGAGCCACCGACAATCGCCACCATCGGACGGGCGGGATTGGCCAAGGCCTTGGCCAAAGCGTCCAACTCTTCGGTCAACAAAATGCCGGCCGCGGCGACGGGGGCAAATTTTGCCACGCCGTGAGTAGAGGCTTCAGCGCGGTGCGCGGTACCGAATGCATCCATCACAAACACATCGCACAGGGCAGCGTATTTTTTCGACAGATCGTCGTTGCTCTTCTTTTCGCCCTTGTTGAAGCGGCAGTTCTCTAGCAGCACCAGCTCCCCTTCGGCGACGTTGAAGCCGCCATCGACCCAATCACGGATCAGGCGCACGGGCTTGCCCAGCTTGGTGGCGATCACGTCGGCCACCGGCTTCAGCGAATTTTCTTCCGAGAAAACGCCTTCTTCGGGACGCCCCAAGTGCGAGGTCACCATCACCTTGGCACCGGCTTTCAGCGCCGCGTTGATGGTGGCCATGGAGGCAGTGATGCGCGCGTCGGAGGTCACTTTGCCATCCTTGACGGGCACGTTGAGGTCGGAACGGATCAGGACGCGCTTGCCCTTGAGATCCAGGTCGGTCATTTTGATCACAGACATGATGTTTCCTTCTTGCAGACTTTGAAAGCTGAAAGGGCTGGCACCAGCCAGCCCTCGTTTCGAAACGGATTACTTGGCAACGTGCAGCGCGAAGCGCAGCATGTTGCAGGTGTAGCCATACTCGTTGTCATACCAGGCCACGACCTTGACGAAGGTCTTGTCCAGCGCAATACCGGCTTCGGCATCAAAAATTGACGAGTAGCCACAGCCACGGAAATCGGTGGAAACGACCTTCTCATCGGTATAGCCCAGCGTCTTGCTGATGTCGCCAGACTGCGACGCGGCCTTCATCGCCGCGCAGATGTCTGCATAAGAAGCTTCCTTGTTCAACTCAACGGTCAGATCGACCACGGAAACATCGGAGGTAGGCACGCGGAAAGCCATGCCGGTCAGCTTGCCGTTCAGCTCCGGCAGCACCACACCGACGGCCTTGGCCGCGCCGGTGGAGGAGGGGATGATGTTCTCCAGAATGCCGCGGCCGCCGCGCCAGTCTTTCTTGGACGGTCCGTCAACGGTCTTCTGCGTTGCCGTGGCAGCGTGCACGGTGGTCATCAGGCCGCGCTTGATGCCCCAGTTGTCGTTCAGCACCTTGGCGACCGGTGCCAGGCAGTTGGTGGTGCACGAGGCGGCAGACACGATGGCTTGGCCGGCATAGCTGTTGTGGTTCACGCCGTACACGAACATCGGGGTCTTGTCCTTGGAGGGCGCGGAGATCACGACCTTCTTGGCACCCGCGGCGAGATGCTTCTTGCAGCCTTCCTCGTCCAGAAAGAAACCGGTACACTCCAGCACGAGATCGGCGCCGACTTCGCTCCACTTCAGGTTGGAAGGATCAGTCTCGGCAGTCAGGCGGATCTTCTTGCCGTTCACCACCATGTTGTTGCCGTCAACCTTGATGTCGCCCTTGAAGTTGCCGTGCACGGAGTCGTACTTCAGCATGTAGGCCAGATAGTCCGCATCCAGCAAGTCGTTGATGGCGACCACTTCCAGCTCTGGGAAGTCCTTCGCGATCGCGCGGAACGCCATGCGGCCGATACGTCCGAAACCGTTGATACCAACTTTGATTGCCATGTTTTCTCTCCAGTTTAGTAATAATTGATAACTTGAGCCTCACAGCACCGACTTGACGGCCTTGACCACGTTCTCGGTGGTGAAGCCGAAGTGCTTGAACAGTTCACCGGCCGGAGCGGATTCACCGAAGCAATCCATGCCCACCACGGCACCGTCCAGAACATACTTGTACCAGCCGCCGGTAACACCGGCTTCGACGGCCACACGCTTGATACCCTTGGGCAGGACGCTGTCCTTGTAAGCCTGATCCTGCTTGTCGAACACGTTGGTCGACGGCATCGACACCACGCGCACGTTGATGCCTTCGGCGGCCAGAGCAGCCTGGGCCTTCATCGCTAGATCCACTTCCGAACCGGTGGCGATGATCACCGCCTGCGGCTTGCCATTGGCTGCTTCAGACAGCACGTAAGCGCCCTTGCGGATGGCGGCGATCTGCGCCGCATCGCGCTTCTGGAAAGCCAGGTTCTGGCGGCTGAAGATCAGGCAGGAGGGACCATCGCGACGCTCGACCGCGCAAGCCCATGCCACCATGGATTCCACGGTATCGCACGGACGCCAGACTTCCATGTTGGGGATATAGCGCAGCGTGGCGATCTGCTCGACCGGCTGGTGCGTCGGGCCGTCTTCACCCAAGCCGATGGAGTCATGGGTGAACACGTAGATCACGCGCTGCTTCATCAAGGCGGACATACGTATGGCATTACGGGCATATTCCGAAAACATCAGGAAGGTGCCGCCGAAAGGCAACAGGCCACCATGCAGCGCCATGCCGTTCATGATGTGGGCCATGCCGAACTCGCGCACGCCATAACTGATGTAGTTGCCCGGCTTCTTGCCGCTGACATGATGCGCCCCGGTCCAGCTGGTCAGGTTGGAACCGGTCAGGTCGGCGGAACCGCCGATGAACTCTGGCAGCACGGGTTGCAGTGCATTGATGGCGTTCTGCGAAGCTTTGCGGGTGGCGATGGTCTCGCCCTTGGCATTCACCGCCTCGATGGCCTTGGCCACATGCTCGGCCCAGTTGGCCGGCAGGTCACCCTTGATGCGGCGCTCGAACTCGGCGGCTTCCTTGGGGAACGCTTTCTTGTATTCGGCGAATTTGTTGTTCCACAGCTTCTCCAGCCTTTCGCCCTTGGCACGGGCATCCCAGGCTTCGTAAACGTGAGCCGGGATCTCGAACGGGGGATATTTCCAGCCGATGTGTTCGCGGGTCGCCTGCACCTCGGCATCGCCCAGTGCCGCGCCATGCACATCGTGGGTACCCTGCTTGTTCGGAGAGCCGGCGCCGATAATGGTCTTGCAGCAGATCAGGGTCGGCTTGTCGGTCACAGCATGGGCGGCCTTGATGGCAGCGTCGATCGCTTCCGGATCATGGCCCTGCACATCGGCGATGACGTGCCAGCCATAGGCTTCGAACCGCTTGGCGGTGTCATCGGTGTACCAGCCATCGATGTGGCCGTCGATGGAGATGTTGTTGTCGTCCCAGAACGCGGTCAGCTTGCCCAGACCCCAAGTGCCGGCCAGTGCGCAGGCTTCGTGCGAGATGCCTTCCATCATGCAGCCGTCACCCAGGAATACATAAGTGCGATGGTTGACGATCTCGTGGCCGGGCTTGTTGAACTCGTTGGCCAGCAGCTTCTCGGCCATGGCCATGCCCACGGCATTGGCAATGCCCTGGCCGAGCGGCCCGCCCGTGGTCTCGACACCGGGGGTGTAGCCATACTCGGGATGGCCCGGTGTCTTGGAATGCAGTTGGCGGAAGCGCTTCAGCTCTTCCATCGGCAGGTCATAACCGGACAGGTGCAGCAATGCATAGATCAGCATCGAACCATGACCGTTGGACAAGATGAAGCGGTCGCGGTCGGGCCACTTCGGATTGGCCGGATTGTGGCGCAGGTGACGGTTCCACAGAACCTCGGCGATCTCGGCCATGCCCATGGGCGCGCCCGGGTGACCGGAGTTGGCTTTCTGCACGGCATCCACTGCCAGCATGCGGATAGCACCGGTGATGTCGTTGAATTTTGGTGGGATGACGCTGCGCGTTGCTGACATTGCAATTTCCTCCGAGAGACTTATGAGCGATTAGGCCAATCAATACTATGCATTATAAAGAGGGGAGATTATGCCTCAGCGCCCATAATCTGGGCAACTCGACAATACCCATATGACTTTGTTGGGATTGCGCTTCCGATCCCGGTCAAGACCGTTTGGGAGGTTTTATACCCAATTGCTTGAGTTTCCGGTACAGATGGGTGCGTTCGATCCCTATCTTGTCGGCCAGGCTGGAGAGGTTCCCTTCCACCAGTTCCAGGTGATGGTTGAGGTACGCCATATCGAACTGCTTTCTGGCTTCGCGGAAAGGAAGATCCAGCGGCAATTCCAGTTTCATATAGCCTTCGCGTCGGATCGGTGGCAAGACAGTGCCCTCATCCTGTTGCCGGAGGCTGGTGGACTTCTGTGTCATCAAGGCCTGCTGGATCGTCGCCAATAGTTTCTTCAATGCGATCGGTTTTTCCAGGAAATCCACAGCACCGATCCGTGTCGCTTCCAGCGCCGTTTCAATGGTGCCATGGCCAGACATCATGATCACGGGCATCGTCAAGGATCCTTTTGCCACCCATTCTTTGAGCAACGTCAGGCCATCCGTATCCGGCATCCAGATGTCAAGCAATACGATATCCGGTTTCTGGCCTATCATCTGGCGAGCCTGTTCGGCATTCTCTGCCAGCAACACACCATATCCTTCATCAAAAAGGATCTCTGACAACAGCTCCCGAATCCCCGCTTCATCGTCCACTACCAATATATTTTTCGCTGTCATGACGCCTGCCCTCTCTTCTGTTCCAGCACAGGCAGCAATATGCTGACGCATGTGCCGCCTTGGGGCTGGTTCTGGATATGGATGCTGCCCCCGTGTTCCTCCACGATCTTCTTCACGATCGGCAATCCCAAACCGGTCCCGCGCGCTTTGGTTGTCGTGTACGGTTCAAAAGCCTTGGCGATGAAGTTTTCGGGAAAACCGCTGCCGTTGTCCGCGACCGACAATCTGAGCATGCCACCCTTGTCGTCGCTGGTCGACACCGTGATGAGTCGATCCGTGACCTGTTGCAAGGCGTCATGCGCGTTTTGCAGCAGGTTATGTACCACCTGCCGCAATCTTGTCGCATCACCGTTGATCTGGGTGCGGGTTGCTTCGAAACTGGTTTTGATCGGACTGCTGTTCGCTTCGTAGAGACCGAGGATCTCATTCAGCAACTGGTGCAGATCCAGCGGAACCAGCCTGACGGCCGGCGCGCGCGCATAGTCAGCGAAATCGGACACCATGTTTTTCATGGCAGCGACCTGACTGACGATGGTCTGGGTTGCCCGTTTCAGCATCTCCGCATCCTTCTCATCCAGCTTGTCGGCAAGTTTGTGTTGCAGGCGTTCCGCAGAGAGCTGAATTGGCGTCAGCGGATTCTTGATCTCATGGGCAAGACGCCTCGCCACCTCGCCCCATGCTGCTTGCCTTTCGGCTTGGCGCAGATAGGTTATGTCATCGAACACCACCACATAACCACGTTCAGTATCGCTGGCCAGCCGCGTGCCGCGTACCAGCAGCACCTGATCGCCCTCTTTGCTCATCCGCTCGATCTGTCGTTGCCAGACCTGTTGCGGGCTGGATTCGATTCCCTGTTCGATCGCA
>JBBIGX010000041.1:0-7444 GCA_037447315.1 Gallionellaceae bacterium
CACCCAGTAGGAGATGCCTGGGAACTCCCGCTTCAGGCGGCGGCCGAACTCGCCCAGGTCGTGGTTGGCGTTGCCGTCCAGTTTGCGTTCGCCGTGGCCGTCCACATACATGAGCCATTGTTCGCGCTTGCGTGCGAGGCGCATCAGGGCACTGGTCAATGTCTGCTCGTTGAGCGTGGTCAGGTGCTCGCGCCGGCCGTCGTAGCTGACCACCATCTCGCCGTTGCCGCGTATGCCGGCGTCGCGCATCGCCTGCGGCTGCTCCAGCGGGTCGATGAAGACGAGGCGGATGTCGGGTTTGTAGCGCTGGTAGAGTGCGATGAACTCGGTCACCAGCCGGCGCACATCGCCCTGGTGTGCATCCTTGTCGCTGCTGTAGACAGTGATGTCCAGCGGTTTGTCGAGCTGCGCCAGGATATGCACACTGCCCGGCTCCAGGCTGTTCAGCGCGTTCTGCGTCACATCCCATTGCAGCGGGAAGCGCGCGGCGAGCTGGTAGAGGCCGACGCAGGCGGCGAGCAGTGCCGCGTAGAACAGGCTGCGCGTGAGCTGCAGGCGCTTCATCAGTGCTCCCCCCGTTCATGCCGCAGGTGGTGGATGGAGAGCAGCAGGAAGCCGGTGCAGAACAGGAGGAAGTATGCGATGTCGGCGCTGCCGATCAGGCCGGAATTCATGTTCTGGAAATGGGCGTTCGGCGACAGTGCGCGCAGCGGGCCGCCCGACATGTCCAGCAGCCACAGCGTCACCGATATCGCCAGTGCGCCGAAGGCGGCGACCACCGGCTGGCGGCTGATGGCCGAGCAATACAGGCCGAGCGCGGCATAGGCGGAGGCCAGCAGCCATAGCCCGAGCAGGTTGCCGAGGATCAGCCCGGTGTCGGCCTGCGTGCCCAGCGCCAGCAGAGCCATCATCGCCGCGCTCGCCAGGATCATGCACGAGAGCACGGCGAGCAGGCCGGTGAACTTGCCAAGCACGATGCGCGCGGAGGAGACCGGTGCGGTCGCCAGCAGCGCCCAGGTCTGGTTGCGCCGTTCTTCCGCGATGAGACGCATGCTGAACAGCGGCGTCAGCATCATCAGCAGCAGCGCGAGCAGGTTGGCCAGCGGCGCGGCGATGGAGATGGTCGCACCCGGGGCATCATCCATCTGCGCCAGTTGCGCCTGCACCTGAAGGTAATCGTCCAGCCGTGCCAGGAAGAACCAGCCGAGGATGAACTGCAGCATCGCCAGCATCGCCCAAGTGGACGGTGCCGAGAACAGCGTGTGCAGCTCTTTGCGGGCAATGGTGCGGATCATGCGGCTGCGCTTTCCGGCAGGGCGTTGAGGTGAAGGAAGCTCGATTCGAGGTCGCTCTGTGTCCGCAATGCATCCAGGTCGCCGCTGAAGATGACGCGTCCTGCACGCAGGACCACGGCGCGGTCACACACCTGCTCGACCTCATGCAGCAAGTGGGTGGACAGGATCACGCTGCCGGTATCACCCAGCTCGCGGATGAGCGCGCGCACATCGCGGATCTGTGCCGGGTCCAGACCCACCGTGGGTTCGTCCAGGATGATCACGGGCGGCTGGTGGATGATCGCCTGCGCGATTCCCACGCGCTGCTGGTAGCCTTTGGACAGCTTGCCGATCAGCCGCTGTCCGTCGTTCAGCAGGCCGCAGCGGCGTTTCGCCAGTTCCAGATGTTCCATGAGTTTTGGCTTGGCGACATTGTGCAGGCGTGCGGCGAACAGCAACTGGTCGTCCACGCGCATCTCGCGATACAGCGGCGGGTGTTCGGGCAGGAAGCCGAGACAGGCCTTGGCCAGATCGGGCCGCCGCCCCATGTCGATGTCGCATACCTCGATGGAGCCACCATCGGGACGCAGCGCGCCCGCCAGCATCTGCAGGGTGGTGCTCTTGCCCGCGCCGTTGTGACCCAGCAGGCCGAGCACCTCGCCCCGGCGCAATTCAAATGACACATCGTCCACCGCGCGGCGCTTGCCGTGGAAGCGCACCAGATTGCGGGTGGAAAGGGTGACCGGAGCAGTCATGGGGAAGGGAGCGGCGAGGTTTTGAGTTGCAGCGAATATAACCTAAACTGTCGGCTCCCATCAAAACACCGGGCCATCGATGAATCTTCCTCCACGAACGCTAGTCCTGCTGCCGGCTTTCCTGCTGGCAGCCTGTGCGCATACGCAGCAACCGGTGCGGATGGCGGAGGTTCAGGACGCGCCCCCGGCGCAGACGCCGCTGGAGCAGATCGCTCCTGAACCCGCGCTCGACCTGCCCGGCGTGGAACTCACCGATCGCCTGCTGTATGAGTTCCTGCTCGGCGACATCGCGGCACAACGCGGCCGGCCGGAACTGGCGGCGCAGGCCTATCTCGACCTGGCGCGTACCACCCGCGATCCGCGCGTGGCGCGCCGGGCCGCACAGCTGACGTTCGAGGCGCACCAATACGACCAGTCGGTGGAAGCGTTCAAGCTGTGGCAACAGCTGGAGCCGGAATCACCGCTGGCCAGGCAGATGCTGGTCTCGCTGCTGCTGTCCGGCGGCAAGCTGGAGGAGGCGCGCCCGCATGTGGTTGCGATGCTAGCCGCCGATGCGCAGCCGGGGCGCTCGTTCATGAGCCTGTATGGCTTGCTGGCGCGCGTGCCGGACAAGCTCGCCGCGCTGGATTGGCTGATCGAGGTGGCGCATCCCTATCCGCAGGTGGCCGAAGCACACTGGGCGCTGGCGCAAGCTGCCAGCGCCGCCGGCAAGGAAGAACTGGCACTGGAAGAGGCACGTCAGGCCCTCACCTTGCGTCCGGACTGGGATCTCGCCGTGATGCTGGCGGCGCAGCAGACACAGCGCAAGGATAAGGAGCAGGCGCTGGCCATGCTGGCCGGTTTCCTGCAGAAATATCCGGACCGGCATGAAGCGCGTCTGTTCCATGCGCGCATGTTGCTCGAGCTGAAGCGCTACCAGGCGGCGCGCGAGCAGTTCGTCGAGCTGCTGCGCCAGCGCCCCGGCAATGCCGAGATCGCCTTCGCCATCGCCATGATCTCGTTGCAACTGGGGGAGCTGGACCGGGCCGAGCAGGAGTTGCGCCAGGCGCTGTCCAGCAAGGGCAGCGACGACGATACCCTGCATTTCTATCTCGGCCAGTTGTACGAAGCGAAACAGGATTGGCCGTCGGCATTGCAGCACTATCGTCAGATCAAGGCGGGCGAGCGCCTGTATCCCGCGCGCCTGCGCATCGCCTACGTGCAGAACCGGCAGGGGGACCTGGCAGCCGCACGCAAGACGCTGGTGCAGACGGCACCCAAGAATGATGCACAGCGTGTGCAACTGGCGATGGTGGAGGCGCAGTTCCTGCGCGAAGCGGAAAAGTACGAGGAGAGCTACAAGGTGCTGGCGCAGGCGCTGACGCGCTTGCCGGAACAGCCCGAACTGTTGTACCAGGCCGCCCTGCTGGCCGACCGGCTGGATCAGCATGAGACGTTCGAGCGCCTGATCCGCAAACTGATCGAGGTTGAGCCCGGCAACGCGCACGCCTACAACGCGTTGGGCTACGGCTGGCTGGCGCGCAACATCCGCATCGCGGAGGCCATGGAGCTGGTGCAGAAGGCCTACACCCTGGCGCCGGACGATGCTGCCATCATCGACAGCATGGGCTGGGGCTATTACCGCCTGGGCGACCTGGACCGGAGTCTGGATTTTCTGCGCCGCGCTTATGCCGCCAATCCCGATCCCGAGATCGCCGCCCATCTGGGTGAGGTGTTGTGGGTCAGGGGGGAACGCGAGGCCGCGCAGCAGGTATGGCGCGCCAGCGCGGAAGCCCATCCGGACAGCACCATTCTGCGCGCTGTGATGCAGAAGTTCCTGCCGCGATAGATGCGCTCCCTGTTCTGGCCGCTCATGATGATGGTGCTGCTGTCCGCGTGCAGCACGACGCCGAGGCTGGAGCTGCGCCCCGCACAGGGCGATGCGCCGTTTGCTTTCAACGGCCGGGTCGCGGTCATCCAGGCCGGTCGCCATGACAGCGCCGGGGTGCGCTGGACGCACCGCGGCGGGGATGACGAGGTGCTGTTGCTGGCACCACTGGGACAGGTCGTGGCGCGCATCGTCAGCGATGCGCAGGGAGTGACGCTGGAGAGCGGCGGGCAGACGCATGCGGCGCAGGATGCCGAGACGCTGACGCGACGCTTGCTGGGCTGGGAGTTGCCCCTGTCCGGTTTGCGCCACTGGCTGACAGCGGTTCCCGCACCGGTCGGCGGGTTCCGCAGCGAGCGCGACGGGGCGGGCAGGATGGCCGTTCTGTACCAGCAGGGATGGACCATCCGTTATGCGCGTTACGCTTCCGAAGCGGCGGATGCCTTGCCGTTGCGCATGAACCTGCAGCGCGATGGACTGGAGTTGCGTGTGTCCATCGATGAATGGGAGATGCAATGAACACACTGGTCTGTCCCGCTCCGGCCAAACTGAACCTGTTCCTGCATGTCGTCGGACGCCGTGACGACGGCTATCACCTGTTGCAGACGCTGTTCCGTTTCATCGATCTCTCCGACACCTTGCGTTTCACCCTGCGCGAGGATGGCGCAGTGTGCCGGCTGAATGCGCTGGAAGGTGTGCCGCCGGAGCAGGACTTGTGCGTGCGCGCCGCGCGGTTGTTGCAGCAGGAGACGGGCTGCCGGCTGGGTATCGACATCGAGGTCGAGAAGCGCATCCCCATGGGCGGCGGGCTGGGCGGGGGCAGTTCGGATGCGGCGACCACGTTGCTGGCGCTGAACCGTCTGTGGGGGTTGGGGCTGTCGCGCGAGCGCCTGATGCAGATCGGCCTGACGCTGGGGGCGGATGTGCCGGTGTTCGTGTTCGGCGACAACGCCTTTGCCGAAGGCGTGGGCGAGCGCCTGCAGGCGTATGCCTTGCCGGATGCCTGGTATGTGGTGCTGTGCCCACCGGTGCATGTGCCCACGGCGCGGATATTCACGCATCCGGATTTGACACGAAATACGATTTCGATGACAATGCGCGCCCTTCCGAAGGGGCGCGATTTTCGGGCAGGCCGCATCGCCGGTTTGCGCAACGATCTGCAAGCGGTGGCTTGCGCGTTGTATCCGGAGGTCGCCGGACATCTGGCTTGGCTGGCGCGCTTCGCGCCGGCGCTGATGACCGGGTCCGGCGCTTGTGTGTTCGCCGAATTCGCGACGGAAGCGGAAGCAAAAGCGGTATTGCAGCAGTTGCCGCCGGAGATGCGCGGATACCTCGCGCACGGCCTGCAACAGCACCCTCTCAGGGAATACGCTGCATAGAGTTTTTGGGGAGTCGCCAAGTGGTAAGGCATCGGATTTTGATTCCGACATTCGTAGGTTCGATCCCTACCTCCCCAGCCAGATCTTTCAGGCATTAGAACGGGCGCTCGCGCCCTTTTCATTTTTACAGAGGTGCTCCCGATGTCCGGCGACATGATGGTCTTCACCGGTAACGCCAATCCCAAACTGGCCGAAAGCGTCGCCAAGCATCTGGGCATCCATCTCGGCCGCGCGACCGTGAGCCGCTTCTCCGACGGCGAAGTGATGGTGGAGATCCTCGAGCATGTGCGCGGCAAGGATGTGTTCATCCTGCAATCCACCTGCGCGCCCACCAACGACAACCTGATGGAGATCATGGTGATGGTCGATGCGCTGCGCCGTGCCTCGGCCGCCCGCATCACCGCCGCCATCCCGTATTTCGGCTATGCCCGCCAAGACCGCCGCCCGCGTTCGGCGCGCGTGGCGATCACCGCCAAGGTGGTGGCCAACATGCTGTCCGGCGTGGGCGTGGACCGCGTGCTGACCATGGACCTGCACTCCGACCAGATCCAGGGCTTCTTCGATATCCCGGTGGACAACATCTACGCCAGTCCCATCCTGCTGTCGGACGTGTGGAAGCAGAACTACGAGAACCTGATCGTGGTGTCGCCCGACGTCGGCGGCGTGGTGCGCGCTCGTGCGCTGGCCAAGCAGCTGGATGCCGACCTGGCCATCATCGACAAGCGCCGTCCGAAACCGAATGTAGCCAAGGTGATGAACATCATCGGCGAGGTGACGGGGCGCACCTGCCTGATCATGGACGACATGGTGGATACCGCCAACACGCTGTGCGAAGCCGCCAATGCGCTGAAGGAGAAGGGGGCGGCACGCGTGCTCGCCTACTGTACCCATCCGGTGCTGTCCGGCCCGGCCATCGAGCGCATCGAGAAGTCCGCGCTGGACGAACTGGTGGTCACGGATACCATTCCGCTGCAGGAGAATGCGCGCAAATGCAAACGCATCCGCCAGTTGAGCATCGCCGAACTGATGGCCGAGACCCTGCGCCGCATCAATGCGGAAGAGTCGGTCAGCTCGCTGTTCGTGGATTGAGTTTTTCGCGGTGCCCATGTCGGGTATCGCATAACCTGAGGCATCTGGTCGCGGATGCCTCTTTTTGAAGTGGAGAAGTGAAATGGCAATCGAAATCAGCGCAACAAAGCGCCAGGCGCAAGGAACGGGTGCGAGCCGCCGTCTGCGCAAAGCGAACCGCGTTCCCGGCATCGTGTACGGTGTCGGCGAGGCGACCATGATCGAACTCGATCACAACACCCTGTATTACGCACTGCGCAACGAAGCGTTCCACGCTTCCATCCTGTCGCTGGATCTGGAGGGCAAGAAGGAACCCGTGCTGCTGCGCGACTTCCAGATGCACCCGTTCCGCCAGCAAGTGCTGCATGTCGACTTCCAGCGCGTCGACCCGAACAAGAAAGTGCACATGAAGGTGCCTCTGCACTTCATCAACGAGGCCATCGCCCCGGGCGTGAAGATCGGTGGTGGCAAGATCACCCACGTGCTGAACGAGCTGGATGTGGTGTGCCTGCCGGCTGACCTGCCGCTGGCCATCGAAGTGGATCTGGGCGGCCTGGAGCTGGGCCACTCCATCCACGTGTCCGACGTCAAACTGCCGAAGGGCGTGGAAGTGGCGCACCATCATCATGCCGGCGATGCCGTGGCCACGGTGCAGGTGCCGCGCGGCACTGTGGAGGCCGCTGCTGAAGAAACAGCTGCTGCGGAAGCTGCTGCTCCGGCTGCCGGAGCACCCGCAGCCAAACCAACCGCCGAAGCCAAGAAGTAATCAGCAACCGGAACGACCCGCCATGCGATCAGACATTGCATGGCGGGTTTTCATTTGCAGCCATTGCTATGAGCGAAGCGATCAAACTCATCGTTGGGCTGGGCAATCCCGGCAAGGAATACGAAGCCCAGCGCCACAACGCCGGTTTCTGGTGGGTGGACGAACTGGCGCGCGCGCATAACGCCAGCTTCAAGACGGACGGCAAGTTCCACGGCCTCATCGCCAGGGCCAGCTTGCACGGCCATGAGGTTTTGCTGCTCAAGCCGCAGACTTATATGAACGTCAGCGGCCGCTCGGTCGGCGCGGTGGCGCAGTTCTACAAAATCGAAGCGGCG
>JBBIGX010000042.1:0-1147 GCA_037447315.1 Gallionellaceae bacterium
TGCCATCGGAGCCGACGGCAGCAAGGTGGACTTCCCCGCACAGATCAACTTCAACTTCGCCAAGGTGCAGGACATGCGCTACGGCGAGAATCCGCACCAGAAGGCCGCCTTCTACCGCGACCTGATCGCCGTGCCCGGCGGCATCGCCGACTACACGCAAGTGCAGGGCAAGGAACTGTCCTACAACAACATCGGCGACTCCGATGCCGCATGGGAATGCGTGAAGACCTTCGAGCAGCCCGCTTGTGTCATCGTCAAGCACGCCAACCCCTGCGGCGTGGCAATTGCTGATTCCGCGCTGAACGCCTACAAGCTGGCCTACGCCACCGACACCACCTCGGCCTTCGGCGGCATCATCGCCTTCAACCGCGAACTGGATGAAGCCACCGCCGCGCAGATCGTCGCCAACCAGTTCGTCGAAGTCATCATCGCCCCGAGCGCTACCGACGCCGCACTCAAGGTCACCGCCGCCAAGCAGAACGTGCGCGTGCTCACCGTGCCGCTGTCCAACGCGCACAACCAGTGGGATGTAAAGCGTGTCTCCGGCGGCCTGCTGGTGCAGACCCCGGACGCGCTCAACGTCGGTCCGCAGCATCTCAAGGTCGTCACCCAGTTGCAGCCCACCGCCGAGCAGATGACCGACCTGCTGTTCGCCTGGCGCGTCGCCAAGTACGGAAAGTCCAACGCCATTGTGTTCTGCAAGGACGGCCGGACGCTGGGCGTCGGCGCCGGTCAGATGAGCCGCGTCGATTCCACGCGCATCGCCAGCATCAAGGCGCAGAACGCCGGCCTCAGCCTGGTCGGCTCCGTGGTCGCCTCCGACGCCTTCTTCCCGTTCCGCGACGGCGTGGACGTGCTGGCGCAGGCCGGCGCTAAGGCTGTCATCCAGCCCGGCGGTTCGATGCGCGATGAGGAAGTCATCGCCGCGGCCGACGAACTGGGCCTGGCGATGGTGTTCACCGGTCACCGCCATTTCCGCCACTAAGGCGGTCAGAGAAAGGTCGTCATGAAGATTCTGGTCATCGGTTCCGGCGGTCGCGAGCACGCACTCGCCTGGCGTCTCGCCCAAGGAAAGAAAGTGCAGAAGGTCTACGTCGCGCCGGGCAACGGCGGCCAGTGGAACAACAACGTCGTGGTCAACCCGGGC
>JBBIGX010000042.1:1157-7443 GCA_037447315.1 Gallionellaceae bacterium
GGAGAACGTCGCCATCACCGCCATCCCCGAACTCATCGAGTTCGCCCAGGCCAATGATATATACATGACCGTGGTCGGTCCCGAAGCGCCGCTGGCGGCCGGTGTGGTGGATGCCTTCCGCGCGGCCGGACTGAAGATCTTCGGCCCCACCCAGGCCGCCGCGCAGCTCGAATCCTCCAAGGATTTCGCCAAGCGCTTCATGATCCGCCACAACATCCCCACCGCCTGCTTCGAGACCTTCAGCGACATCGCCGCCGCCAAAGCCTATGTCGAGAAACACGGTGCGCCCATCGTCATCAAGGCCGACGGTTTGGCTGCGGGCAAGGGCGTGGTCGTGGCGATGAGCCAGGCAGAAGCGTTCGACGCCATCGACATGATGCTGTCCGACAACAAGCTGGGGGACGCCGGTGCGCGCGTGGTGATCGAAGAATTCCTGGCAGGCGAAGAAGCCAGCTTCATCGTCATGGTCGATGGCAAGCACGTACTCGCCATGGCCAGCAGCCAGGACCACAAGCGCCTGCTCGATGGTGACCAGGGCCCCAACACCGGCGGCATGGGCGCGTATTCCCCCGCACCCGTCGTCACGCCGGAGATACACGCCAAGGCGCTGCGCGAAGTCATCATGCCCGTGGTGCGCGGCATGGAAAAAGAAGGTACTCCCTACACCGGCTTCCTCTACGCCGGCCTGATGATCTCGCCGGACGGCGCGCTGAAGGTGCTGGAATTCAACTGCCGTTTCGGCGACCCTGAGACCCAGCCCATCATGATGCGCCTGAAGAGCGACTTCGCCGCGCTCATCGAACACGGCATCAACGGCACGCTCGACAAGGTCGAAGCCGAATGGGACAAGCGCACCGCGCTCGGCGTCGTCATGGCCGCCGCCAACTACCCCGATACCCCGCGCAAGGGTGACGTCATCACCGGCTTGCCGAAGAAGCTGGAAGACGCCCACGTCTTCCACGCCGGCACCACCATGCAGGACGGCAAAGTCGTCACCAGCGGCGGCCGTGTCCTCTGCGTCGTCGCCCGCGGCGACATGGTCAAGAACGCACAGAAGCGCGCCTACGAGATCGCCGACTCCATCAAGTTCGAGTGCTGTCAGATGCGGCGCGACATCGGCTATCGAGCTATCTGGCGGAAGTGATCTGAAGGGGCTTGAATCAAAAAGGGGAAGCTGTAGCGCTTCCCCTTTTTGATTGGTGTGCCTGTCTTCGCGATCAATAATGCGGCGGCCTTTCGTTCGCCGCGCCCTTCTCATTCCCGGCCTCGGCCAGTGAGCGCATCTGCCGGGCGAGGGCTTCGCAGATGGCTTCGAGGCGTTCGATCTTCTGTTGTTGCTGGTAGACGGACTTGTTCAGTTCTTCGATCTGGTCTTCGTGGAAGCTGATCCTGGTTTCGAGGTCGGTCAGGCGTTGTTCGCTCATGGTGGGGCTCTTTTGTTCGAGGTCGTCATTCTAGCGCGGGTTTGCGTTGCTTCCGTCCCTGCGACACAATGCGGCGGTTTTCAATCAGGCGGTGCAGGATATGAGCGAATCGGATTTCGACCGGATCAGGGGGAAGGTGCGCGAGTTTGTCGCGGCGCGCGATTGGGACCAGTTCCATTCGCCGAAGAACCTTTCCATGGCGCTGATCGTGGAGGCGGCGGAGCTGGTGGAGCATTTCCAGTGGCTGACGGAAGCGCAGAGTGCGGCCCTGCCGCCGGAGAAGCTGGCCGAGGTAGAGCAGGAGCTGGCCGACATTCAGGTCTATCTCATCAGCCTTGCGCACAAACTCAAGCTGGATCTCATCGCCGCCGTGGAAAAGAAGCTGGTGCTGAATGCGCAGAAGTATCCGGTGGAGCGGGCGCGCGGCAACAGCAAGAAATACACGGAACACGGCAACTCATGAGCCGACGCGCCACATATGGCCGCCATGCATTGGCGGCGTTCCTCAAGCGCGGCGGTGTGATCGCCTATCCCACCGAATCCTGTTACGGCTTCGGTTGCGACCCGTCCAACCGGCGCGCCGTGCAGCGCATCCTGAAGCTGAAGCGGCGTCCGCAGCACAAGGGGCTGATCCTCATTGCATCGAGCTACCAGCAGGTGGCGCGCTATATCCTGCCGCTGACGGGTGCGGAGCAGCACAAGCTGCGTGACGATGGCGCGCAGGCCATCACTTACCTGATGCCGCCCCGCCCTTCCTGTCCGCGCTGGTTGCGCGGCAAACATGACACGCTGGCGGTGCGGCTCACCGCCCATCCCGTGGCGCAGGAACTGTGCCGCAGTGCGCGCAGTGCGCTGGTCTCGACCAGCGCGAACCGCAGCGGCATGCGTTCGATCCGTACCCATGCCGAGTGCCGGCGGATGTTCGGGAATTCAGTGTGGGTATTGCGTGGCCGCGTGGGCAAACGCAAGCGGCCTTCGACGATACGCGAATGGGGCGGTGATAGAATCCTGCGCTCGTAAACGTACCTGGAGAAGTGCATGAGCAACGTCGATCCATCCGCCGTCAAAACCTATCTGCTGGACTTGCAGGACCGCATCGTCAAAGGGCTGGAGGCCATCGACGGCAAGACCTTCCTGCGCGACAAGTGGACGCGTGCCACCGGTTCCGGCGGCATCGGCAAGGGCGAGGGCATCAGTTGCATCATCGAGGAAGGCAATGTACTGGAACGCGGCGGCGTGGCGTTCTCGCATGTGCAGGGCGACAAGATGCCGGCTTCGGCCACGGCGCACCGCCCCGAGCTGGCGGGCTGTTCGTGGGAGGCGATGGGCGTGTCGCTGGTGATGCATCCGCGCAATCCGTATGCACCGACCTCGCATGCCAACGTGCGCATGTTCATGGCGCACAAGCCGGACGGCGACAAGGTGTTCTGGTTCGGCGGCGGCATGGACCTCACGCCGTATTACGGTTTCGAGGAGGATGCCCGGCACTTCCATCAGGTGTGCAAGGATTCGCTGGCGCCGTTCGATCCGGCGCTGCATGCGCGCTTCAAGAAATGGTGCGACGAGTATTTCTTCCTCAAGCATCGCAACGAGCCGCGCGGCGTGGGCGGCATCTTCTTCGACGACCTGAACACGCCGGATTTCGACACCTGCTTCGCCATCCAGCGCAGTGTGGGCGACCATTACCTGAAGGCCTATGCGCCGCTGCTGGAGAAACGCAAGGACATGCCTTACGGCGAGCGCGAGCGCGACTTCCAGTTGTATCGTCGCGGGCGCTATGTGGAGTTCAATTTAGTGATCGACCGCGGCACCATCTTTGGCCTGCAATCCAACGGCCGCACCGAATCCATCCTGCTGTCCATGCCGCCGCTGGTGAAGTGGCGCTACGACTGGCATCCGGAAAAGGGGACGCCGGAAGCGGAGCTGTACGACAAATATCTGGTGCCGAGGGATTGGGTCTGAGCCTTTTCAAGGGAGGTCGCCATGCAGTCGAAACAGCATTGGGAACAAGTCTATAACGACCACCGACTCGGTGAGCTGGTTCCAGCCGCACGCCGATCGCTCGCTGGAACTGATCCATGCCATGGGTCCGGGCAAGAAGGCGGGCATCATTGATTTGGACGGCGAGGCTCTCATGCTGCTGAAGCACACGGCTGCTACAGTTGCAAAAGCACGGTCAGCGAGCCTGCCGAAGTCGCGCGCAGGTAGAAGGTCTGCCGGCCATTCTCCACCTGCATCGGGAACATGGCGAAGGGAAGGGTCAGCAGCCACGCGGCGAAACGGGCGAACAGTGGAAGGGGGCGGTGTATGAGAAGGCATGCAACATATCGGGCGGGACTCTACCAGAAAATCCCGGCATCCCTGTTATCCCGGGAGTTATGCTTGGCGCTTGCGTAGTACGATGCGGCGGAACCAGCCGCCGCCCAGCGCGGGCGTGTCGCTCAGTATCTCCAGCTCCGGTGCGGCGCTCCGCACCTCTTCGAACACTACGTCCATGCGCGTCGCGAAGCGGCGGGTCAGGCCGTTGAGCAGGCGGCGCAGGGGCGCGCGTTGTTGTGGTTGCAGGAACTTGTCGAACAGCAGCACCGTGCCGCCCGGCTTGAGCACGCGTGCCGCCTCGCTCAGTGCGCGCTGCGGCTCGGGCACCACGGCGACGATCAGGTGCAGTACCACGTGGTCGAAGCTTGCGTCGGCGAAAGGCAAGGCCATGCTGTCGCCAAGGATGAATTCGACTTCCAGACCTGCGCCGCGCGGCAGCGCGTGGGCCAGCATGGAGGGGTTGAAGTCCAGTGCGGTGTAGCGGTGCTGGCGCGGCAGCAGCGGCAGGTCGAGGCCAGTGCCCACGCCGCTGATCAGCACCTTGCGCGATTCATGTTTCGGCAATGCAGAGAGCGATGCCTTGCGTGACTCGCGCATCGGCGCTTCGATGAAGATGTCATACACCGGCGCAAACAGCGTGTAGCTCAGGCGCAGCAGCGGGTTCTGTTTCCACGGTTGTGTACTCATGGTCACTCCAGCGGCACGATGCCGGTCACTTTCGCCTGCGTGATCGCCTGCGCCAGCGCCTCTACCGCCTGGATGCGTGAGTAACTCTTGCGCCAGGCCAGCGCGATGCGCCGCGACGGCGCCGGCTTGGCGAAGGGGATCACGCTCAGCAGCTTGCTGCGGTAGCGCGCGCTGTTGGCCGAGGCGGGCAGCACGGTGATGCCGAGGCCGGATGCCACCATGTTGCGTATGGTCTCCAGCGAGGTGCCATGCTGGATGTTCGCTCCCTTGCGGTGCAGTTCGGGGCAGGCTTCTTTCACCTGGTTGCTGAAACAGTGACCGGAATCCAGCAGCAGCACGTTCTCGCCCGCCAGTTCCTGCGACTTGATGCTGCGCCGCCCGGCCCAGGGATGCTCGTTGTGCACCACCACTTCGAACGATTCGTCGTATAACGGGCGGGTAACGATGCCGCTGTCGCCGAACGGCAGCGCGATGACAATGACATCCAGCTCGCCGTTGCGCAGCAACGCATCCAGGTTAGCGGTGATGTTTTCTTCCACCTGCAGTGGCATTTGCGGCGCTACCTTCTTCAAGGCGGGGATGAGGTCGGGCAGCAGGTAGGGGCCGACACTGTGGATGACGCCGACATGCAGCGGCGCGGCCAGCTGGTCCTTGCCTTCTGCCGCGATCTCGCGGATGCGTTCGGCCTCCTCCAGCACGCGCTGCGCCTGTTCGATGATGGCACGACCGGCCGGCGTGGGCGTGATCTCATTCTTGCCGCGTTCGAAGACCTTCAGCCCCAGTTCCTCTTCCAGCTTCTGCACTGCCAGCGACAGCGCGGGCTGGCTGATGAAAGCCTTTTCCGCAGCGCGGCGGAAGTTGCGTTCGCGCGCCACGGCGACAATGAAGCGCAATTCATTGAGCGTCATGGCTCACCTCCTGTGATTTGCATGGTAAATCACTTGGTGCATAACAATCAATTGGATGGATGCCCCGTACGGGGCTAAAGTGCAGCCATCCGCCGATCGGTTTTAGCATCATCGCGGCTGCTGCGCAGATTGTGTCGCGTGAGGAGCTGGATGGATTTCAATCAATCAAGGAGAACGATCATGAGCAAGAACAAACCCGTTGCCATCAACATCGGTATCAGCGACAAGGATCGCAAGAAGATCGCCGACGGCCTCAGCCGCATGCTGGCCGATACCTACACGCTGTATCTCAAGACGCACAACTTCCACTGGAACGTCACCGGCCCCATGTTCCAGACCCTGCACCTGATGTTCATGACGCAGTACACCGAGACCTGGAATGCGGTGGACATCATCGCCGAGCGCATCCGCACGCTGGGTTATCCCGCGCCGGGCAGTTACAAGCAGTTCGCCGCGCTCACCAGCATCAAGGAAAGCGACGGCGTACCCAGCGCGAAAGAGATGATCTGCCAGCTCGTGGACGGTCAGGAGGCTGTGGCGCGCACCGCCCGCGAAGTATTGCCCATCGCCGAGAAGGCGGGTGACCAGCCAACGGTGGACCTGCTCTCGGCACGCATGGAAGTGCATGAAAAAAACGCGTGGATGCTAAGAAGCCTGTTGGAAGAGCAACCGGAAGTAAGGTTATAACCGCGCTCACGCGTTTTTCGCTGGAGACTCATGTGGCGGCTGCATCGCCGCGTGATGTCGTAACCAAAAAAACGCGTGGATGCTCAGGAATCTGCTCGAAGAGCAAGCGGAATCAGAAGATGAATGCTGGGATGGTTGCTGGAGGAACGAAGATGCTTGAGAGTCGTACCATCAGCGTCTGGATCCCGTGTGATTGGCGAGCGCTCAATGAGCGTGTCTGGCGCCCGGAGAATTTCCCGGAATGGGCCTCGGGACTGAGCA
>JBBIGX010000043.1:0-7441 GCA_037447315.1 Gallionellaceae bacterium
TGGGGCGGCCATACTCGTCCAACTCGAACAGATCCTGATGCGCCCAGACATCTGCACTCTGGAAGGCGACGAAGATAGGAACATCGCCGACCAGCCGCACCCCGCGCTCATTGGCGTAATTTCTCAGTGCCTCCCATTGCCAGGCAAAACACCATTGGCAAAATTTCCAGAATGCGATCTCACTAGCATGCTGTTCCGCTGCCAGTTCCATCGCGTGGGGATCGCGCCTGACCAACGTCTCCGGCCATTCCGTCCAGTCGCGCCATGACTCGTGTGCCCACAGCGCCTTGAACAGTGCGAAATCGTCCAGCCACCAGCTTTCCTGCTCGCAGAATGCCGCATAGTCCCGCCGGAACGGCGTATCGGCATTGGCAAAGAACCGGGTGGCAGCCCGTCGCAGCCGGTCCAGCTTGAAAGCGGTGACGGACGGATAGTCGACGCGCGTGTCGGAGAAGGCGGGCGCAACCGCCAGTTCATCTCGTGTCAGCCAGTGCCGATCCGCCAGCGCCTGCAGATCGATCAGCAGGTAATTGCCGGCGAATGCCGAACTGCTCATGTAGGGAGAGTTGCCCGGGCCGACCTCCCCCAGCGGCAACATCTGCCAGAGGGATTGCCCGGCTTCGACCAGCCAGTCGATGAAGCGGTAGGCTTCTTGGCCAAAATCACCGCAACCGTGCGGGCCGGGCAGGGAAGTGGGGTGCAACAGGATGCCGCTGGAGCGTAGGGAGAGTGGGTTCAACGGATCGTTCTCTGTTTTTCATTCCGACTGACCGCATCCTACCAGCTTTCGCCCGGAAGGAACCCGACAGAGTTCGAAGGTATCTCCTCAGTCCTTGCCGAACAGGTCGCGGCTGTACACCTTGTCCATCACATCGCGGATGTCGTCGGTGATGCGGTTGGCCACGATCACGTCGGCCTCGCGCTTGAACTGCGCCAGATCGCGCACCACACGCGAATGGAAGAACTCATCGTCCTTGAGGGCCGGCTCGTACACGATGACTTCCACGCCCTTGGCCTTGATGCGCTTCATGATACCCTGGATGCTGCTGGACCTGAAGTTGTCCGAACCGCTCTTCATCACCAGACGGTGGATGCCGACCACCCTGGGGTTACGCTTGAGGATGTCGAAGGCGACGAAATCCTTGCGCGTGGTGTTGGCCTCGACGATGGCGTGGATCAGGTTCTGCGGTACATCCTTGTAGTTCGCCAGCAGCTGCTTGGTGTCCTTGGGCAGGCAATAGCCGCCATAGCCGAAGGAGGGGTTGTTGTAGTGGTTGCCGATGCGCGGGTCGAGGCACACGCCCTCGATGATCTGCTTCGTATCGAGACCATGCGTGGCTGCATAGGTATCCAGCTCGTTGAAGTAAGCCACGCGCATCGCGAGATAGGTGTTGGCGAACAGCTTGATCGCCTCGGCTTCGGTGGAATCGGTGAACAGGGTGGGGATGTCCGGCTTCACCGCGCCTTGCTGCAAGAGGCGGGCGAAAGTCTCGGCGCGCGCGGAACGCTCCCCCACCACGATGCGCGAAGGGTGCAGGTTGTCGTACAGCGCGCGGCCTTCGCGCAGGAATTCCGGGGAGAAGATCAGGTTGTCACAGTTGAACTGGGCACGCGCCTTGACGGTATATCCGACCGGGATGGTGGATTTGATGATCATCACCGCTTTCGGATTGATCGCCAGCACGTCCCGGATCACCGCCTCGATCGAACGGGTGTTGAAGTAATTGGTCTCGGGATCGTAGTCGGTGGGCGTGGCGATGATGACGTAGTCCGCCCCGACATAGGCTTCCTGCTTGTCCAGGGTGGCCTTGAAGTTCAGCGTCTTGTGCGCCAGATAGTCCTCGATCTCCACATCTTCGATCGGCGACTGCCTGCGGTTCAGCATCGCCACTTTCTCCGGCACGATGTCGAGTGCCACGACCTCATTGTGCTGGGCCAACAGGATGGCGTTGGAAAGGCCTACATAACCGGTGCCGGCGATGGCGATCTTCATAAGGTTCTTTCAGGGATGGGTTGATCTCGTTCGGAGCGATTTGAGCATGGCTAGTTTACAGGATTCTGACGACGCTCCCTGTCAGCCCGCGCCCAGCATCGCTTTCATGCGCGCCAGCCGGTCCATGCCTTCCGACTTGGTCACGGCGGGGGCGCTGCCTGCCGCAGCCACCCCGGAGAACACGATGTCCTCCTGCGGCAGTTCGGCGATAAAACGACTGGGGGTGCAGCCGACAAATTCCTTGCCGCGTTTGCGCCGCGTGCAATAGCTGATCTGCAGTGAGCGCTGCGCGCGGGTGATGCCGACATACATCAGGCGGCGCTCTTCTTCGATCTGCTCGGATGATTCGCTGCGCTCGTGCGGCAGGATGCCTTCCTCGACCCCGACCAGGAATACATGGCCGTATTCCAGCCCCTTGGCGGCATGCAGGGTGGAGAGCGACACGGCATCCGTCTCCTGCTCGCGCGATTCGAGCAGGTTGAGCAGTGCGATCAACTGCGTCATGTCGATCATGGTCTTCTCGTCCGCTTCCGATTTGCGGTTCATCCAGCCCACGAAATCCTGCACGTTCTTCCATTTGGTCTCGGCCTGGCGCGGCTCGAAACTGTCGAACAACCAGGCTTCATAATCGATGGCCTGCATCAGGTCGTTCATCACCTCGTTGCACGGCTCCTTCTCGGCGCGCGCCTGCATGCGGTGGATGAAATTGCAGAACGTGAGCAGATCCTCGTGCTGGCGGGGCTGTAGTTGCTCGGCCATGGCCGGTTCGAACGCGGCCTCGAACAGGCTGACCTGGCGCTGCCCGGCATAGGCCGCCAGCTTCTCCAGCGTGCTGTTGCCGATGCCGCGCTTGGGCGTGGTGACGGCGCGGATAAAGGCCGGATCGTCGTCCGGATTGGCGATCAGCCGCAGATAGGCGGTGAGATCCTTGATCTCCGCATGTTCGAAGAATGAGGTGCCGCCGCTTACCGTGTAGGGAACCTTGTGCGTGCGCAACTGCTCCTCGAACACGCGCGACAGGTGGTTGCTGCGATACAGGATGGCGTAATCGGCAAAGCGCGTGCGATGCTCGAACTTGTGCGCCAGCAGGCGCAGCACCACTGATTCCGCCTCGTTCTCCTCGTCCTTGGCAGCGAACACGCGCACCGGATCGCCCGGGCCGTGCTCGCTCCACAGGCTCTTTTCGAACAGCTTGGTGTTGTTCTTGATCAGGTGGTTGGCGCTTTGCAGGATGCGCTGCGAAGAGCGGTAGTTCTGCTCCAGCTTGATCACCTGCAGGGACGGAAAATCCTTCTGCAGGTTGGAGAGATTGGCCGTGCTGGCGCCGCGCCAGGCATAGATCGCCTGGTCGTCGTCGCCGACGGCGGTGATCGCCGCCCGGTCGCCGGCCAGCAGCTTCATCATCCGGTACTGGCATTCGTTGGGGTCCTGATATTCATCCACCAGCAGATAGCGGAAACGGTGCTGCCAGCGCTGCGCTACTTCGGCATGGGATTGGAACAGTTCCACCGGCAGGCGGATCAGATCATCGAAATCCACCGCCTGATAGGCGCGCAAGGTCTCCTGATAACGCTGATAGAGCAGGGCAAGGCGCTGCTGTTCCTCGTTCTCGGCCAGGCTTGCCGCTTGTTCCGGCGCAAGGAAGGCCGCTTTCCAGTTAGACATCACGCTCTGCGCCGTACGGATCTCCTGTTTGTCCGGGCTGCCCAGCAATTCGCTGACGATTTTGCCGGTATCGGCCGTATCGAAGATGGAGAACTGTCTCTTGTAGCTCAGCTGGGGTGCTTCCTCGCGCAGGATGTGCATGCCCAGCGCATGGAAGGTGCTGATGGTCAGCCCCTTGGCCTCGCGCCCGCCCAGCAGCTTGCCGACGCGCTCCTGCATCTCGCGTGCCGCCTTGTTGGTGAAGGTGATGGCCGCGATGTTGCGCGGTGCATAGCCGCACTCCTCGATGAGGTAGGCGATCTTGTGCGTGATGACCCGCGTCTTGCCGCTGCCCGCGCCAGCCAGCACCAGCAGCGGGGTGCCCAGATGTTTGACGGCGGCGCGCTGGGTGGGATTGAGCTTGCTTAACATGGAAAGGACCGACAGAACGCGTACCGCTTAAAATGCCTGCAACAAAGATGCGAAACGATGTGGAGATTGCTTCATAATGACTTCCGACCGCTCTGGCCGATGATGGCGCAGAGCACCACGGAGAACGGACCGTATGCTACCAGATAGCCCCCCGATCTATGGCGAACTTCCGCACTGCGATCTTCATGCGGACCCGTCGAGCAGATTGTGAATGAAAAAAGACCGGCATTTAGCCGGTCTTCAATCTCAATCCTTGCAGGTGCGGTTATTTGGCGACCTGCTTTTCCCGGATCTCATCCAGCGTCTTGCAATCGATACATAAAGTCGCTGTCGGGCGCGCTTCCAGACGGCTCAGGCCGATCTCGACGCCGCAGTTGTCGCAGTAGCCGTATTCGCCGGCGTCGATGCGGGCCAGCATCTTGTCGATGTTCTTGATCAGCTTGCGCTCGCGGTCGCGGTTGCGCAATTCCAGGCTCATGTCGGATTCCTGTGTCGCTCGGTCATTGGGGTCGGCGAACACGGTGGCCTCATCCTGCATGGTGTGCACGGTGCGGTCGATATCCTGGCTCAGTTCCAGCTTGAGTCCGGAAAGCACCGCCCGGAAGTGTTCAAGCTGTTTCTCGTTCATATAGGCCTCGCCCTTCTTCGGCTTGTAGGGAGCGATATTCTTGTTCGCTTGCACTGGCATTGGGTGTATCTCCAAGTTTGAGCTGAAATTTTCAAGCGCGCTTTAATACCAGAAAGCCCGGAGGGTCGCAATGGAAAATTCTGCATCGGGCGCTCAAATTACCTTAACGCCTTGTTTTTCCAGCATGCCGATCAGTGAAATCAGGGGTAGGCCGATCAGGGCGTTCGGGTCTTCACCTTCTATACGCTGAATCAGGGCGATTCCCAACCCTTCCGACTTGGCGCTTCCGGCGCAATGGTAGGGCTGTTCCTTGAGCAGGTAGTCTTCGATCTGCTGGTCGCTGAGCTGCCTGAACGTTACTCGGGTCTCGACCACTTCCGTCTGGATGTCTCCGGTGCGGGCATTGAGCAGGCTGAGTGCGGTAAAGAACTCGACCGTGTTGCCGCGCATGCTGCGTAACTGGCGCACGGCATTGCCGTGGGTCAGGGGTTTGCCGAGTTGCTCGCCGTGCAGCAGGGCGACCTGGTCAGAGCCGATAATGAGCGCATCCGGGTGGCGCGCGGCAACCGCTTGCGCCTTGAGCTGAGACAGCCGCCAGGAAGTCTGTCTGGCGGCTTCCCCGGGAAGCGGGGTCTCGTCCACATGCGGGGCGTCGGTCTGGAACGGGAGCTGCAGAACGGACAGTAACTGGCTTCTATATATGGAGCTGGATGCCAGAACGATAGGCTGGGAATTCAAGATGTTCCTTGTTCAAGGTGTCTTTGACAGGGGAAGGGGGAATATATATCATGCGCGCCTCATGTTTGCACGGCCTTCGATCGACAGCCTTGAATTCGCCCGGCTCGGCAAGACATTGAGCGGGGAGGTGGCGGTCGGCGAGCTGCCCAGACTGGCTGATCTGTTGTTCAGCAACGCAGGTTCGATCCGTTATTTCATCCGGGGTTCGCAGGTGGGTGATCGGGCGTATCTGTTGCTGGAATTGAACGGATCGTGCCACTTGCGTTGTCAGCGCTGCCTGAATGATCTGCCTTATCCGGTCGAGATTTCATCGCGGTTGCAACTGCTTGAGGGTGCAGACCTGATGCAGGATGACGCTGCGGACGATTCCGATGGCATAGAGGCCAGCAAGGAGCTGGATGTCCTTGATCTGGTTGAAGATGAATTGCTGCTTTCATTGCCATTCGCCCCCAGGCATGAAGCGGGTGTCTGTGAATTGGCAAGCGGAAGCGCCGGGCAAGTCGATAACAGATTCAGCATATTGGCCCGGTTGAAGCATAAATAAGCAGGTTCTTTTAGGAGAGTTTTAAAATGGCAGTTCAACAGAACAAAAAGACCCCGTCCAAGCGCGGGATGCATCGTTCGCACGATTTCCTGACCAATCCGCCGCTGGCGGTCGAGCCATCCACCGGCGAACCGCATCTGCGCCACCATATCAGCCCAAGCGGCTATTATCGTGGCAAGAAGGTCGTCAACACCAAATCCGAATAATTTCCTTGTTCAAGCCGACAAGCCATCCCAAAGCGACCGGGATGGCTTGCGTTCGACTTTTTTGTACTCGGGGATGACTGATGGGTGTCACAATCGCCATTGATGCCATGGGAGGAGATCATGGGGTTTCCGTCACGATACCGGCTGCGATGGCCTATCTCGACAAGCACGCGGAAGATACCATCATACTGGTGGGGCTGACCGATGCGATCCGTGCCGAGCTGGATGCCCGCGGCCTGACCGGGGAGCATCCGCGCCTGCGTCTCCATCACAGCACCGAGGTAGTGGGGATGGATGAGCAGCCGCAATCCGCGCTGCGTGGCAAGAAGGATTCTTCCATGCGCGTCTCCATCAACCTGGTCAAGAGCGGTGAAGCCGCCGCCTGTGTCAGTGCCGGTAACACCGGTGCCTTGATGGCGACCGCGCGTTATGTCCTGAAGACCCTGCCGGGCATTGATCGTCCTGCCATCGCTTCCTTTTTGCCTACCCATTCGGGTCAGGTCTGTATGCTCGACCTCGGTGCCAACGTCGACTGTACGGCGGAACACCTGCTGCAGTTCGCCCTGATGGGGAGTACGCTGGTCGCCGCGCTGGAGCACAAGGAGAGCCCGACCGTTGGATTGCTGAATATCGGTAGCGAGGACATCAAAGGCAATGAGACGGTCAAGCAGGCGGGCGAACTGCTGCAGGCCAGCGACCTGAATTTCTATGGCAACGTCGAGGGCGACGATATCTTCAAAGGGGTCACCGATGTGGTGGTCTGCGATGGATTCGTGGGTAACGTGGCCCTCAAGACGGCGGAAGGGGTCGCCAAGATGATGGGCGGTTTCCTGAAGGAGGGGTTCGGTCGCAATGCATTGACCAAGATCGCCGCCTTGGTCTCGCTCCCTGTGTTGAAGGCATTCAAGCATCGTTTCGACCATCGGCGTTACAACGGGGCCAGCTTCCTCGGCCTGAAAGGTATCGTGGTCAAGAGCCATGGTTCAGCGGATGCCTTCGCCTTCGAATGCGCTATCAGTGAACATATAGAGAAATGGCACTACGCACGCCAGGCCAAAGCGGAAGGGGCGGTTTGATGACATATTCCCGGATCATCGGCACGGGCAGCTACCTGCCAACCAAGGTGCTGACCAATTACGACCTCGAGAAGATGGTCGACACTACGCATGACTGGATCGTCACCCGTAGCGGCATCTCCGAGCGTCATGTGGCGGCCGAGGGAGAGTTGTGTAGCGATCTGGCCGCGCAGGCCAGCC
>JBBIGX010000044.1:0-7428 GCA_037447315.1 Gallionellaceae bacterium
CAGGCGCAGCGAGATGGCGCCAGCGATCTTGCTGTCGGCCTCGGTCTGCAGGTGCAGCGCGCCGTCGATGCGGAAACGGATCTGCAGGCGCGTCTCCTGCGGCTCGATGTGCACGTCGGAGGCGCCGATCTGCACCGCATCCTCGAACATGGTCTGCAGCAGTTTGACCACCGGCGCATCCTCGCCGCCGACCGTGTCGCTCAGCGCGCCGAAGTCAATATAACCTTCGCCCAGCTCTTCCGATATTTCGCGCGCCAGGCCACTGATCTCGTCGGTGCGGCGGTACACGCGGTCGATGGTCTCCAGCAACTGGCCTTCGGTCACCACCGCGAGGTCGATGTCGCGCTTGAGGATGCGCGCAATCTCGTCGAAGGCGAACAGGTCGGTGGGATCGGTCATGCCGATCAGGATGGCACCGTTGCGCTCTTCCAGCGCCAGTGCGCGGAAGCGGCGCGCCTGGTTCTCGGGCAGGCGGCGCACGATGTCCAGGTTGGGGTTGTAATACTTCAGGTTGATGTAGGGGATGTTGAGCTGCTTGGCCAGCGCTTCCGAGATCTGATCCTCGGTGATGAAACCGTTGTCCACCAGCACGCGGCCGAGTTTGCGGCCGCTGCGCTTCTGCTGCTCCAGCCCGAATTGCAACTGGTCGAGCGAGATGAGTTTTTGCTGTACCAGCAAGTCGCCGAGGCGAACTTTTTCCGGACGCGCCATAATTCCCCCTGAAGATTTTTGCGTAGCGCCCGCAGGCGCATCAGCGATGGGCGCGGAAGTTAGCTGTTTTCCTTATATCTGACAAGCCCTTTCACTACATTTCGCATGTTCCACATCATTCTCTTCCAACCCGAGATACCGCCCAACACCGGCAACGTCATCCGCCTGTGCGCGAATACCGGTGCACATCTGCACCTGATCCGGCCGCTGGGGTTCGATCTGGAAGACAAGAACCTGCGCCGCGCCGGACTCGACTATCACGAATATGCGGCAGTACGGGTGCATGACGATCTGGCGCAATGCCTGGCAGCGCTCGGCCAGCCGCGCCTGTTCGCCTTGACCACCAAGGGCGCGCAGCCTTTTTTCGAGGTGTGTTTCCGCGCCGGGGACGCCTTCCTGTTCGGCCCGGAGAGCCGGGGATTGCCGACAGAGATATTGGCCAGCGTGCCGCCGGAGCAGCGGCTACGCCTGCCGATGCGCCCGGACAACCGCAGCCTCAACCTGTCGAACGCGGTGGCGGTGGCGGTGTTCGAAGCCTGGCGGCAGTGCCGCTTCGAGGGCGCGTGATCAGTTCAGCGCCGGATGCTTGCCGCTGGTGCCGAACTCCTCGCCCGGCTCGCGACTGAGCAGCATCTCGACCGCCTTGTCGGCATCGAGATTCTCGTACAGCACACGATAGACCGCCTGGCAGATGGGCATGTCGGCCTGGTAACGGCGCGCGACACGCTGCACTTCGCGCGCGGTGTACACGCCTTCGGCTACATGGCCGAGTTCCTTGAGGATGCTGGGCAGGGAGTGGTGGTGCGCCAGCAGCATGCCGACCTGGCGGTTGCGCGACAGGTCGCCGGTGCAGGTGAGGATGAGGTCGCCCACGCCGGACAAGCCACCCAGCGTCTCGGCCTTGCCGCCCATCAACAATCCCAGCCGCGTCATCTCCGCCAGGCCGCGCGTGAGCAGCGCAGCGCGCGCGTTCAGCCCCATCTGCATGCCGTCGCTGATGCCGGCCGCGATGGCCAGCACGTTCTTGATCGCGCCGCCGATCTCCACGCCGACCACGTCGGTGCTGGAATAGATGCGCAGGCGTGAATGGTGCAGTGCCCTGGCGGTGCGCTGCGCGAACTCGCCGTCGTTCGAAGCCAGCGTGAGCGCGGTGGGCAGGCCGCGCGCCACTTCCTGCGCAAAGCTGGGGCCGGTCAGTGCACCGCGCGGGAACGCTTGCGGCAGCATCTCTGCCACGATCTGGTGCGGCAGCAGGGACGTCTCCAGTTCGAAGCCCTTGCACAGCCAGATCACACCGACCGGTGCGGGCAGGCCGGCGATCTGCTGCAGCGTGGCACGCAGGCCGGACACCGGCACCGCCAGAATGAGCAGTTCCGCCTCGCGCATCACGGCCGGCAGGTCGTGGTCGAGGCGCAGGTTCTCCGGCAAGACCACATCGGGCAGGTAGCGGCGGTTGCGCCGGGTCTCGCGCATCGCAGAAATCTGCGCAGCATCGCGCGCCCACAGGGTGACGGCATGGCGCGCGGACAGGCTGACCGCCAGCGCCGTGCCCCATGCCCCCGCTCCGAGTATCGCGATCCTCATGTTTCAGTCACCCCAGACCTCACTGGCCTTGATATACCCGCTCGACCCATCACGGTGGCGCACCTTGACCCAGTCGCCGGTGTTGCCCAGCCATTCCAGCCCCAGCTGGCGCGGGGCGATGAAGGCCACCGGCGCGCGCTCGCTCCAGCTCTCGCGCACCATGGCCATCTGCGCGGTCACCACCACATAACGTTTGCTGCTGAGGTTGCGCTTCTCGATCCAGAACACTTTGCCAGTGGAGTCGCGCGCCTTGACCCAGGCATCCAGCACCACGATCTGCTCCAACGGCAAATAACGGGTAGCAACGTAGAGGCGCTTCGCCTTGAGTGAATTGGCGTCATACAGGATGGCGGGTTCGGCGACCGAGACGAACCCGGCGGCCTGCGCGGCAGCGCCCAATATGGAAAACAGCAGCGCCACCAGCAGCCGCGCCATCAGTGCTTGACCACTGCGCCCCCAGCCTGCGCCTGCTGCTTCTGCTGATGGTAGAGCGCTTCGAAGTTGATGGGATTGAGCAGCACCGGCGCGAAACCGCCGCGTACCGCCACGTCCGACACCACTTCGCGCAGGTAGGGATAGAGGATGTTGGGACACATCACGGCCAGCACGCCTTCGGTCTCGGCGGGGGGCATGTTGCGCACCTGGAAGATGCCGGCCTGCTTGGCTTCGATCAGGAACATCACCTGCTCCTTTTCGGCCAGCTTGGCGGTCACGGTGACCGTGACTTCGACCTCGAACACCCCTTCTTCCAGTTGCGCGGCCTTGGTCTGCAGTTGCAGGTCGATCTGCGGATTCTCGCGCTGCAGGAAGATGGCCGGCGCATTGGGAATCTCCAGCGACAGGTCCTTCACGTACAGCTTCTCGATATTGAAGATCGGCGCGGTGTTCTGTTGGGCGTTTGCGTTCTCGGTCATATTCTTCCCCTCGGTTGATTATTTGTTAAGCAGCGGCAACAGGCCGCCGGCGCGGTCCAGCGCCGCCATGTCATCGAAACCGCCGATGTGGCGGCCGTCAATGAAGATCTGCGGCACGGTGCGCCGGCCGCTGCGCGCTTCCATGATGGGGCGCTGCTCGGGTTGCAGGTCGATGCGTATCTTCTCGATCTCGCTGACGCCGCGCTGCTTGAGCAGGCGTTCCGCGTTCACGCAGTAGGGACAGACTTCGGTGCAGTACATCTCAACGCGGGCCATGGCGCTCACTTCTTCTTTTCCAGCGGCAGGCTGGCCTTCTGCCAGGCGAGCACGCCGCCGGTCAGCAAGTAGACCTGGCCGAAACCCTGCTTGCCCAGCCAGGAGGCGATGGGCGCGGCGCGGCTGCCGCTGCGGCAGACCACGATGATGGGACGCTCGCGATACTTCTCGATTTCGCCGATGCGCTCCTTCAGCTTGCCCGCCGGTATAAGCCGGCTGTTGATGATATGGCCGCTGTCGTATTCGCTCTGCTCGCGCACGTCCAGCAGCAGGGCATCCTGGCGGTTGATCAGGTTCATGGCCTGCACGGTGTCCACCTCCTTGATGCCGAGGATGCGGTTGCCGAAATAACTCCAGAACAGCATGTAGCCGCTGATCAGAGCGATCGACACGGTGAACAGGTTATCGAGCAGAAACTGCACGTTGATACTCCTCATGATTCCGGGCAGCGGATTCTAGCAGAGGCGCCATCGCCTCGGGATGTTTGAGCAGCAGTTGCCGCATGTCGTCGCGCGCATGCGGGTAGTCGCCGGGATAGGACCACACCGCATCCGCCATCTGCGCCTCGGCCTCCCGCGCCCGCCCGAGCAGGGCCAGCAGGATGGCATGGCGGTAGGCGACCGATGCCGTCGGGATGAAGCGCACGGCACGTTCGGTCAGGGCCTGCTTCTCCTGCAGCTTGTCTTCGTTCACCTCCAGCATGGAAGCGACGAACAGCTCGGAATAGGCATTGAACAGCGGATACTCGAAGATGGCGAGGTAGGCTTCCCGCGCCTTCTCCACCATCTCCGGACTCTGTTTCATCATGCTGCGATAGGCCATGGCCCGTTCCAGCTGGCGGTAGGCCTGCATCCCCTGCCACAGCGACAAGGCCCCGAACAGCAGGATGGCCGCCACCGACAGGCGGCCGACGCTGCGCAACTCCAGTTTGTGCGGCGCCTGATCCAGCGCCCCCAGCAGGATGGCGGCGATGCCGATGAAGTGCCGGTACCACAGCGGATATTCGAGCCGCGAATGGATGCCCAGCACCATCAGTACGGCCAGCGCCCACCACTGTTCGAGCGTGTATTCGACACGCCGCACCAGGCTGCGCCAGCCCCAGACGCCCAGCGTGGCGAACAGCACCAGCAGACCGGCCAGCCCGGACTCCGCCGCCAGCTGCATCACGATGTTGTGCGCATTGTTGTAGAGGCCGACCGTGTCCGGATTTTTCAGTTCCGACGCCCATTGCAGGTGTTGCCAGGCGAACTGGCCGAAACCGGCGCCAAGCCAGGGGAACTGCGCGAAGATCAATGCCGACTCCTTCCACAGGAACAGACGGATGCTGCCGCTGTGCGCCTCGCCGAACAGGCGTTCCGCTGCCGTCACACTGCCGGTGCTGCCTTGCAGCCAAGGCAGCTGCACCAACCCGTGCAGCAGGGCATAGCCGGCGCACAGGCCCGCCGCGTAATACAGCAGCGGCCGCCATGCCGCATCCCTGCGCTGCCACCACCAGGCCAGTGCCAGCGCCGAAAGCAGATACAGCCAGCCGCTGCGCGAGCCGGAGAGGACCATGACGAACAGCATCGGTGCCGCGAGCAGCGCCGTCAGCCACAGCGGCATGCGCCAGCGCTGCTGCAGCAGGCCCAGCGACAGCAAGCCGAGCGCGACGTAATTCGCAAAGTGGTTGGGTTGCGCGATGTTGCCGTACACCGCGCTGGAGACCTTGACCGTGACGACCGGATTCAGGAAGGTGTCCCAGCGGTAATGCTGCAACACCCCGGCCAGCGTGTTCAGTTCCGCGCCGGCCAGCAGGCAGGCCGCCAGCACGGCGGCCAGTTGCGGCAGACCGAGTTCGGCACGCAGATGCCGCCCCAGCATCATCAGCAGCGCGGCGAAAAGGAAATACAGCGACAGCAGCAGCACATGGTCGAAATGCACGATGCGCCCGGCGATGAACTGCACCAGCATCACCAGCATGAGGCCGACCGGCAACAGCACGATGCCGGGCACCTGCGGCGCCTGCCAGTAACGTGCCGTCAGCAACAGCGGCAGGGCAGCCAGCCCGAGCAGGGCCGTCATCCATTCCTGGTAGAAGGTGGTGAGCGGATAGGCGTGGTGGTAATACAGAAAAGGCAAGACCCACATCAGGCCGACGCAGGCCAGACTGATGTGGGCGAATTTGGCGGGAAGGTTTAAGAGTCGGTTCAGCAACTGCCCTTGACGCCAAGCTTGGCGAGGATGTTATTCAAGGGACAGAACTGGGTGAAGCCGCTCTGGAACAGGTTCAGGCCGACGAAGGCGGTGAACAGCAGGAAATACTCGCTGACGAACAGCGGGCTGGCCTGTGCACCCAGCGCCAACGACAGCAATACGAAGAAACCGGCGACGATACGGACGATACGTTCTGCATTCATTTCATGACTCCTTGTTCAGTTTACGGGAATTTCTTGTACAGCGTGGCGTAATACAACACCGGTATCACGATCAGCGTGAGCAAGGTGGAGACCAGGATGCCGAATATCAAGGCCAGCGCCAGGCCGTTGAAGATCGGGTCATCCAGGATGAACAGCGCGCCCAGCATCGCCGCCAGACCGGTCAGCAGGATGGGCTTCGCGCGCGCCGCGGCCGCGTTCACCACCGCATGTTGCAGGTCCACGCCGTCGCGCAACTGCAGGTTGACGAAGTCCACCAGCAGGATGGAGTTGCGCACGATGATGCCGGCCAGCGCGATCATGCCGATCATCGAGGTCGCGGTGAACTGCGCGCCGAACAAGGCATGCCCCGGCATCACACCGATCACCGTCAACGGGATGGGCGCCATGATGACCAGCGGCACCACATAGCTCTTGAACTGGGCCACCACCAGCAGATAGATCAGGATCAGCCCCACGCCGTAGGCGATGCCCATGTCGCGGAAGGTCTCGTAGGTGACCTGCCATTCGCCGTCCCATTTCATGGCATAGCCGGCATATGGATCGGACGGCTGTTTGAAGAAGTAAGGCTCCAGCGTGCCGCCCTGCTCCAGCGCCATGCCGCCGGTCTCGCCGTGGATGTCGAACATGCCATACAGCGGGCTGTCGAGGTCGCCGGCCATGTCGCCGGTGACGTACACCACCGGCAACAGGTCCTTGTGGTAGATGGGGTAGTCGCGCGTCGTCTTCACCACCTGCACCACTTCCGACAACGGTACCAGCGCGCCGTCGCGCGAACGCACCTTGAGCTTGAGCACATCGTCGATGCGGCTGCGCTTCTCGGCCGGCAGGCTGAGGCGCAGCGGCGGCGCGTATTTGGCATCGGGGTCGTGCAGCGCGGTCACGTCCTGCCCGGACAGGCCGATCTGCACCGCATCCACGATGTCGCGCTGCGCGACACCGAGCAATGCCGCCTTGCTCTGCATCACGCGCAGCACCATCTTGGGCGCGGCCTCGCTCACCGTGTCGTCGATGCCGACGATGTCGGCCGTCGCCCTAAACTGCTCTTTCACCTTGCCCGCGACCGCGCGCATCCCCTCATAGTCCGGACCGTAGATCTCGGCCACGATGGGCGACATCACCGGCGGACCGGGCGGCACTTCGACGATCTTCACCTTGGCATGCCAGCGTTTGGCGATTTCCTCGATCGGCGCGCGCACCGCGCTGGCAATCTCGTGGCTGCTGCGATCGCGATGGTGCTTGTCCTGCAGGTTGACCTGGATGTCACCCTGCTCCGGCGCGCTGCGCAGATAGTACTGGCGCACCAGCCCGTTGAAGTTGATGGGCGAGGCGGTGCCGGCATAAGCCTGGTAATCGGTGACTTCCGGCACCGTCGCCAGGTAGGCGCCGATCTCGCGCATCACGCCGGCGGTCTGCTCCACCGCCGTGCCACTGGGCATATCCACCACCACCTGAAACTCGGACTTGTTGTCGAACGGCAGCATCTTCAACACCACCAGCTTGACCACCGCCAGCGACACCGCGAACAG
>JBBIGX010000045.1:0-7358 GCA_037447315.1 Gallionellaceae bacterium
GTATCTGGCGCCGCAACTGCTGGGCGACGCGGCGCGCGGCATGGCAGACCTGGGAACATTGACGGGATTGGAGCAACGGGTGGATCTGGCCTGGCGCGATGTGCGCCGGGTGGGCGAGGATCTGCGCATCACAGCGGAGGTGAAACATGTTTAGTGGCATCGTGGCCGATGCGGGCATGATCAAGAAGGTCGCCGACCGCGCAGGCGGACTGCGCCTGACCATCGCCACCGAATTGCTGGGGATGGAGGACGTCAAGCTGGGTGACAGCATCGCGGTCAACGGCGTATGCCTGACGGTGGTGCAGATCGACGGCAACGACTTCACGGTCGATGTCTCGCGCGAGACGCTGAACTGCACCACCGGGCTGGCGGAGCAGGGCAGGCATGTCAACCTGGAAAAGGCGATGCGATTGTCCGATCGCATCGGCGGCCATCTGGTCAGCGGCCATGTGGACGGCGTGGGCGAGGTGGTGGCGTTCAACGATATCGGCGAGAGCTGGCGGCTGGTGGTGAAGGCACCGGCGGCGCTGGCGAAGTACATCGCGGTGAAGGGCTCCATCACCATCAACGGCGTGAGCCTGACGGTGAACCATGTGGCGGGCGACGAGTTCGAGGTGAACCTGATCCCGCACACGCTGGAGGTGACTACCCTGAACGAACTGAAGAAAGGGACGCATGTGAATCTGGAGGTCGATCTCATCGCGCGCTATGTGGAACGCCTGCTGCAGGCAGAGAAAGAACAGAACCCATGACAGACGTTGCACCGATACAGGAGATCATCGAAGAGATACGCGCCGGCCGCATGGTCGTGCTGGTGGACGAGGAGGACCGCGAGAACGAAGGCGACCTGGTGTTCGCGGCCGAGTTCGCCACGCCGGAGATGGTCAACTTCATGGCCAAGCACGGGCGCGGTCTGATCTGCCTGACGTTGACCCAAGCGCATTGCAAGCAGCTCGACCTGCCGCTGATGGTGCGCGAGAACGGATTGCCGCTGGCGACCAACTTCACGCTCAGCATCGATGCCGCCACGGGGGTCACCACCGGCATCTCCGCTGCCGACCGCGCGCGCACCATCCTCGCCGCGGCCAACAAGGATGCCAAGCCTTCCGACATCGTGCAGCCGGGCCACATCTTTCCGCTGATGGCGCGCGACGGCGGCGTGCTGGTGCGTGCCGGGCACACCGAAGCCGGTTGCGACCTGGCGCAACTGGCCGGGCTGACGCCCGCTTCGGTGATCTGCGAGATATTGAAAGAGGATGGCGAGATGGCGCGCCTGCCCGACCTGATCCCGTTCGCGAAGCAACATGGTCTGAAGATCGGCACCATCGCCGACCTGATCGAATACCGCGCGCACAACGAGACGCTGGTCGAGCGCGCGGGCAGCCGCGCCGTGCAGACCGCCTACGGCGAGTTCATGCTGCACGCCTATGTCGACAAGATCACGCAGCGTACCCATCTGGCGCTGGTGAAGGGCGAGGTGCTGCCGGAGTTCGAGACGCTGGTGCGTGTGCACGAGCCGCTGTCGGTGATGGATTTCATGGAGCAGTCCAGCTACGAGAATGGCACCAGCGTGCACGAGGCGATGAAGAAGATCAGCCAGGCTTCCAGCGGGGTGCTGGTGCTGATGCATCAGGACGAGACCGCGCAGACCCTGCTGTCGCGCGCATTGGATGATCATGCCGCGCACCCGGCGAGCAAGTGGGATCCCAAGAGTTACGGCATCGGTGCGCAGATCCTGCGCGATGTCGGCGTGGGCAAGATGTGCCTGATCGGTACCGCGCATAAGATGCCCAGCATGGCCGGTTTCGGCCTCGAAGTCGTCGGATATTGTTCTTCAAAGGATGTGAAATGAGAGAGATCGAAAAGAACCTGGACGGCACCGGCATGCGCATCGGCATCGTGCAGAGCCGCTTCAACACCACGGTGTGCGAGGGCCTGCTCGCCGCCTGCCGTGCGCAGCTGCTGCAGAGCGGTGTGGCGGACGACGACATCGTGCTGGTCACCGTGCCCGGCGCGCTGGAGATCCCGCTGGCACTGTGGCAGATGGCCGAGAGCCATGATTTCGATGCCTTGATCGCACTGGGCGCGGTGATACGCGGTGAAACCTACCATTTCGAGGTGGTCTCCAACGAGTCCGCGCGCGGTGTGGGCGAGGTGCAACTCGCCACCGGCATCCCCATCGCCAACGCCATCCTCACCACCGACACCGACGAACAGGCCGAGGTGCGCATGAGCGTGAAGGGCGCGGAAGCGGCGCTGGTTGCCATCGAAATGGTCAACCTGATGCGGGAACTGGCATGACGGGGACGAAGAAGGCGGCCGTCAGCCCGCGCCACCGTGCGCGCGAACTGGCGTTGCAAGGCATCTACGAATGGCGCCTGTCCGGCAGCAGCGCGACGCAGATCGGCAAGACCACGCGCGACGACAAGAGCCTGGGGCGTTACGACGCGGAACTCTATGAGCACCTGCTGCACGGCGTGATCGCGCAGCATGAAGCGCTGTCGGCACAGATCGCGCCGCATCTGGACCGTGCGCTGAACGAACTCAGCCCGGTCGAATATGCCGTGCTGCTGCTGGGCGCCTATGAGCTGGTGCATCAGCCGGAGGTCCCCTACAAGGTGGTGATCAACGAGGCGGTGGAACTGGCCAAGACCTTCGGCGGCAGCGACGGACACAAGTTCGTCAACGGCGTGCTGGACAAACTGGCGGCGCAGGTGCGCGCGGTCGAGGTCGCGGCGAGATAGGGCGGCAACGGCCGATGTCGGAATTCGACCTGATCCGGCGCCATTTCACGCGCGCCACGCCCGGCGCGGTGCTGGGGGTGGGAGACGATGCTGCGTTGCTGCGCGTGACACCCGGCATGGAGCTGGTAGTATCCACCGATATGCTGGTCAGCGGCACGCATTTCTTCCCCGATGTCCCTCCTTTTCAGCTTGGCCACAAGACGCTGGCGGTGAATCTGTCCGATCTGGCGGCGATGGGCGCGCAGCCGCGCTGGGCCACGCTGTCTCTGGCGTTGCCCGAGGTGGATGAGGGCTGGTTGCGCGCCTTCAGCGCTGGCTTCTTCGCGCTGGCCGAGCAGCATGGCGTGGAACTGGTCGGTGGCGACACCACGCGCGGCCCGCTCACCTTCAGCGTCACCATCATGGGCGAGGTGCCGCAGGGACAGGCGCTGCGCCGCGACGGCGCGCAGGTGGGCGACGACATCTGGGTGTCCGGCACGCTGGGTGAGGCGGCGCTGGGCCTGGCGTACCTGCAAGGACGCGTGGAACTGCCGGAAGGTGCGCGTGGGTTTGCGTTGGAAGCCTTGCACCAGCCCTGTCCGCGCATCGATCTGGGACTGGCTTTGCGCAGCATCGCGCACAGCGCCATCGATGTGTCGGACGGGTTGCTGGCTGATCTCGGCCACATCCTGGAGGCGTCCGGCGTGGCCGCCGAAGTGCGTTACGACCGCCTGCCCCGTCCATCCTTCTTTGCCTCGACCGATGACGGCCGGGATGGATTGGCGCAGGAATGCGTTTTGTCCGGCGGGGACGATTACGAGCTGTGTTTCACCGCGCCGCTGGCGCAGCGCGAGACGGTCGCAGCCCTGTCGGGCGCGCTGCATCTGCCCCTTGCGCGCATTGGCAAGATCGTGTCGGGAGAGGGCTGCAAGGTGCGCGCGGCGGACGGCAGCGTGATGCGGATCGCACGGGAGGGCTATGACCACTTTGCATGACGAACTGAAGGTGAAGCCGGGCTGGCGCTTCCTGTTCAGCCATCCGGCGCACCTGCTGTCGTTCGGCCTCGGGCTGGGGCTGGTGCCGCGTTCGCCCGGCACTGCCGGCACGCTGCTCGCCTTCCCCTTCTTTTGGTATCTGTCGCCGCGCCTGAGCGATACGATGTTCCTGTTCGTGCTGATCTGGATGTTCGCCATCGGCGTGTGGGTGTGCGACATCACCGGCAAGGCGCTGGGCGAGGCCGATTACGGCGGCATCGTGTGGGATGAGGCGGTCGCCTTCCTGTTGGTGTTGTTCTTCACGCCGGACGGTCTGGTCTGGCAATTGCTGGCGTTCTCGCTGTTCCGCTTCTTCGACATCGTCAAGCCGCATCCCATCCGCCATTTCGACAGCCACTGGCATGGCGGACTGGGGGTGATGTTCGATGACCTGCTGGCGGCCGGCTACACACTGCTCTGCCTGGCCTTCATCAAAAGCCTGCTGACATGAGGGGATGGCTGCTGTTGTTCGTCTGCCTGTGCGGGACGGTGCAGGCGGAGACTTTCGAGGCGCGCGTGATCGCGGTGCTGGATGGCGACACCGTGCTGTTGTTGCGCGACAGGCAGAAGATCAAGCTGCGGCTGGCCGACATCGATGCGCCGGAGAAGGCGCAAGCCTTCGGCAGGCAGTCGCGCGATTCCCTGCGGACGCTGGTGCACAAGCAGACAGTGCAGGTCGAGACCCGTGCCGTCGACCGCTATGCGCGTGTCATCGGCACCTTGCGCAAGGACGGTCTGGATGTGAACCGCGAGCAGGTACGGCGCGGCATGGCCTGGGAATACTCCTATCACCACAGCGACAGCGGGCTCGTCGCGCTGCAGCGCGAGGCAAAACAGGCGCGGCGCGGCCTGTGGGCGCAGGAGCATCCGCAAGCGCCCTGGCAATGGCGGCGCGAACATCCGTCTGACGGAGCGGGGCGGCGATGAGCGGGCAGAAACTTTCCGTTCTCGCCGAGCGTCGTCTCGCGCGCATCCGGCAACTCGCCGCCATCGAATATCCGGCCGATCTGCCCGTGGTGGCGCGGCGCGCGGATATCGCCGCCGCCATCGAAAAACACCAGGTCGTCATCGTGTGCGGCGAGACCGGCTCCGGCAAGACCACGCAGTTGCCCAAGATCTGTCTCTCCATCGGGCGCGGGATCAACGGTGTCATCGGCCACACCCAGCCGCGCCGCGTGGCGGCGCGTTCGGTGGCGGCGCGCATCGCGCACGAGTTGAAGAGCGAACTTGGCGGACTGGTCGGCTACAAGGTGCGCTTCAACGACCAGGTGTCGCAGGATTCCGCCATCAAGTTGATGACCGACGGCCTCCTGCTGGCCGAGATCCACAGCGATCCGCTGCTGAAACAGTACGATACCCTCATCATCGACGAGGCGCACGAACGCTCGCTCAACATCGATTTCCTGCTCGGCTACTTCAAACAGCTGCTGCCGAAGCGGCCTGACCTCAAGCTCATCATCACCTCGGCCACGCTGGACGCGGAACGGTTCTCGAAGCACTTTGGCGGCGCGCCGGTGTTGCAGGTCTCCGGCCGCAGCTATCCCGTCGAGATACGTTATCGTCCGCCGCAGCAGGACGAGGAAGGCGAGGTGCAGGACATGCCGCAGGCGATCTGTGCGGCGCTGGATGAACTTTCCAGCGGCGGCTTGAAGGGGGACGTGCTGGTGTTTCTGCCCGGCGAGCGCGAGATACGCGAGGCCGCCGAGGCGCTGCGCAAGCACCAGCACCAGGGCATCGAGATATTGCCGCTGTTCTCGCGTCTGTCCACCGCCGAACAGGATCGCGTGTTCAAGCCCGGCAACCAGCGCCGTGTGGTGCTGGCGACCAACGTGGCGGAGACCTCGCTCACCGTGCCCAACATCGGCTACGTGATCGACACCGGTCTCGCGCGCATCAACCGCTACAGCCTGCGCCAGAAGGTGGAGCAACTGCACATCGAGAAGATCTCGCGCGCGGCGGCCAATCAGCGCGCCGGACGCTGCGGCCGTGTGATGAGCGGCATTTGCATCCGCCTGTATGACGAGCAGGAATTCCTGCAACGCCCCGAGTTCACCGATCCCGAGATCTTCCGTGTCTCGCTGGCGACCGTCATCCTGCGCATGAGCGCGCTGGGGCTGGGCGAGGTGGGTGAGTTCCCGTTCATCGAGCCGCCCGGTTCGCGCGCCATTGCCGACGGCTACCAGTTGCTGCACGAATTGAATGCCATCGACGAACAGCGGCGCCTGACCAAACTGGGGCATGAGCTGGCCAAACTGCCGCTCGACCCCAAGATCGCGCGCCTGCTGCTGGCGGGCAAGCAGTACCAGTGCCTCACCGAAATTGTCATCATCGCCAGCGCTCTGGCTTTGCAAGACCCGCGCGACCGCCCGGCGGAACGGCGCGAGGCGGCGGATGCCGCGCATCAACGCTTCAATGACGAGCGCTCGGACTTCCTTGCCTATCTCAAACTTTGGGCGTGGTTCCAGCAAGGCATCAAGCACAAGAAGAGCAACAAGCTGTGGGCGAACGAATGTCGCGACCATTTCCTGTCGCCGTTGCGACTGCGCGAGTGGCATGAGCTGCACCAGCAACTGCATGTGCAGCTCGCCGAGATGGGCGCGCGCTTCAACGAGCAGCCCGCGAGCTATGAGCAGATCCACAAGGCGCTGCTGTGCGGCCTGATCGGCAACATCGGTACGCGCGCGGTCAACGAGCCGCATTATCTCGGTGCGCGTGAGACCAAGTTCTTCATCGCGCCCAACTCGGTGCTGGCGAAGAAAGGCGCGAAGTGGGTGCTGGCCGCGGAGCTGGTGGAGACCACGCGTCTCTTTGCGCGCTGCGTGGCGCGTATCGAGCCGGAATGGCTGGAAGAGGTGGGCGCACACCTGATCAAGCGCAGCTACTACGACCCGCACTGGGAGAAGAAGGCGGCGCAGGTGGCGGCGTGGGAACGCAGTACGCTATTCGGCCTGCTCATCAACCCGAAGAAGCGCGTGCACTACGGGCCGATGGACCCGGAGGAATCGCGCAAGGTATTCATCCGCACCGCGCTGGTAGAAGGCGAATTCAACACGCAGGCGCCGTTCTTCGCGCACAACCGCAAGCTCATCGCTGACATCGAGGCGCTGGAGCACAAATCTCGCCGTCCGGACGTGCTGGTAGACGACGATCTGATCTTCGCGTTCTACGATGCGCGTATCCCGCCCGGCATCCACAACGGCGCGGATTTCGAGAAATGGCGCAGGGAAGCGGAACGCGACAATCCGCAGCTGCTGTTCCTGAAGAAGGACGACCTCATGCGCCACGAGGCGGCGGGCATCACCACCGAGCAGTTTCCGCCGCAACTGGCGATGAACGGCGTCAGCTATGCGCTGGCCTACAACTTCGCCCCGGGCAAGAACGATGACGGCGTGACGCTGACCGTGCCGCAGGCGCTCATCAACCAGGTGTCGGCTGCGCGCTGCGAATGGCTGGTGCCGGGTTTGCTGGCAGAGAAGGTGGCGCAATTGCTGAAATCGCTGCCGCAGCGGATGCGCCGCCACCTGGTGCCGGTGCCGGAATTCGCGGCGGCGTTCTGCACGGCAGTGTCGCCATCGGATATGCCGCTGCTGCAAGCCATCGC
>JBBIGX010000046.1:0-7291 GCA_037447315.1 Gallionellaceae bacterium
GCGGTGGTGTTGTACTGGGTACTGTTCATCCACGGCGTGCCCGGCCTCAAGCCGGTGATCGGCGCGCCGCTGCCGGGTACGCCGGCTGCGGTGGCGGGATTGCAGGCGCAGAGCACCATCGTCAGCATTGACGGCGAGGAAGTCCCCAGCTGGCAGGAAGTGCGCTGGCGTCTGCTCGATCTGATCCTGCAGCAGCGGTCGGCCATGCTGGCCATGCGCGATGCGGCGGGCGACGTGACGATGCATGAACTGGCGCTGTCCGGACTTTCTGCAGCCGATGTGGATGGCGATTTCATGCGCAAGCTGGGACTGCAGCCGTATCAACCACCGGTCTATCCGGTCATCGGCCAGTTGACCGATGAGGGCGCGGCGGCGCAAGCCGGGATGCGTGAAGGCGACCGGGTGCTGACGGTGGACGGCGAGACGGTCGCCTTGTGGGAAGACTGGGTGCGCGTGATACGCGCCCATCCCGAGCAGACCTTGCAGGTGGAGATCGAGCGCGACGGCACAGTGCTGCAGATCGCCCTGCGGCCGGCTGCCGTGGAAGAGAACGGGGAGCGCATCGGGCGCATCGGTGCCGGCGCCAGGATAGACCGGGCGGCGTTCGAGGCCATGCTGACCGAAGTGAGTTATGCGCCGCACCACGCGCTGTCCGAGGCCCTGCGCAAGACCTGGGAGACGGCCATCATCAGCCTGAAGATGATGGGCAAGATGGTGCTGGGCGAGGTGTCCTTGAAGAATCTGTCCGGCCCGATCACCATTGCCGATTATGCCGGGCAGTCGGCACAGATGGGACTGGGAGCCTACATCGGTTTCCTGGCGCTGATCAGCGTCAGTCTCGGCATCCTCAACCTGTTGCCCATCCCGTTATTGGATGGGGGGCATTTGCTGTATTATTCGGTCGAATTCATCAAAGGCAGCCCGGTCTCCGACCCACTGTGGGAAGCAGGCCAGAAAGTCGGTATCGCGCTGCTGGTGACCATGATGGCTTTCGCGTTGTACAACGACGTGAGCCGCCTGATTTTGGGTTAGGAAAACAATGGATTTGAGAAAACTGGCGGGCGTGTGCGCGCTGCTGTACGGTGCGGCCGCCTCGGCGGGGCAGCCTTTTGTGGTCAAGGACATCCGTGTTGAAGGCATACAGCGTACCGAAGCGGGCACGGTGTTCAGCTATCTGCCGGTGCGCGTGGGCGATACGCTGGACGACGCCCGGACCACCGCTGCCTTGCATGCCCTGTTTGCTACCGGCTTCTTCAAGGATGTGCAGCTGCTGGCGGAGCAGGGTGTGCTGGTGGTGCGCGTGCAGGAGCGGCCGACCATTGCCAGCGTCGAACTCGACGGCATCAAGGACTTTCCCAAACCGCAACTGCTGGACAACCTGAAACTGGTCGGGCTGGCGGAAGGGCGTATCTTCGACAAGTCGGCCCTGGAGAAGTCCGAGCACGAACTCAAGCGCCAGTACATCGCGCGCGGCAAATATGCGGTATCGGTGAAGACCACGGTGACCGATCTGGAGCGCAACCGGGTGGCGGTCAAGCTGGAGGTGGACGAGGGCAAGCCTTCCAAGATCCGCCAGATCAATATCATCGGCAACCAGCATTATTCCGATGACGACCTGCTGGGCGAAATGAAGCTGACCACACCCGGATGGTTCACCTGGCTGACCAATAACGACCAGTATTCCAAACCGAAACTGGCAGCCGACATCGAAGCCATCCGCAGCCTGTATTTGGATTCCGGCTACATGGATTTCAGTCTGGATTCGACCGAAGTTTCGATCTCGGCCGACAAGAAGGATATCTACATCACCCTCAGCCTGACTGAGGGTGAGCAATATACCATCTCCGACATCAAGGTCGCCGGCGCGCGCAACGTGTTCAGCAACGAAGCCTTGCGCGGCATGATAGATATCCAGCCGGGCCAGGTGTTCTCGCGTCAGGCGCTGACGGCCGCCTCCGACAAGATACGCGAGAACCTGGGCGAGGAGGGTTATGCCTTCGCCAATGTCAACATCATCCCCGACATCGACAAGGAGCAACACCAGGCTGCCTTCACCTTCGTGGTCGATCCCATGCAGCGTACCTATGTGCGCAACATCAACGTTTCCGGCAATGACAAGACCAAGGACGAAGTGATCCGACGCGAGTTCCGCCAGATGGAAGGCGGCTGGTTCGCCACCTCCAAGATCAAGAAATCGAAACAGCGTATCGACCGTCTCGGCTTCTTTGAGAGCACCAACGTCGAGACGCGTCAGGTCCCGGGGAGCACGGACCAGCTCGACCTCGAACTGTCGGTGGTCGAGAAATCTACCGGCAACTTCCAGATCGGTATGGGTTACAGCAATGGCGATGGACTGACGCTGATGGGGGGGGTCACGCAGACCAACCTGTTCGGCACCGGCAATTACCTGTCCACGCAGATCAACACCAGCAAGATCAACCAGGTCTATTCCGTCTCTTACACCAATCCGTATTACACCGACGACGGCATCAGCCGCGGCTTCGACCTTTACAAGCGTCGCACCGATGCGACTTCGACGACCATCAGTCAGTACACTTCGGAGACCTACGGCGGCGGCATCCGCTATGGCGTGCCGATCAGCGACGAGGAAACCTTCCATTATGGCCTGGCGCTGGAGAACACCACGCTGGGACTGACCAGCAGCAGTCCGCAGCGTTTCATCGATTACATCAATACTTTTGGCAATACCAACCAGAACGTGATCGGCACCATCGGCTGGACGCGCGACTCGCGCGACAGCGCGATCTTCCCCACCGAGGGCGGCATGCAGCGCGCGAACATCGAGGCTTCGCTGCCGGTATCCGGCCAGCGCTATTACAAGCTGACCTACGGCCAGCAATGGTTCCAGCCCTTGTCGGGCAACCTGATCCTGCGCCTGAACGGTGATCTGGGACTGGCGGATGGCTACAGCGGCATGGAATTGCCGTTCTTCAAGTATCTCTATGCCGGCGGCTCGGGCACCGTGCGCGGTTATGACTACAACTCGCTCGGCCCGCGCGACACCAGCGGCTATTCCATCGGCGGCAACCGGCGCGTGGTGGGCAATGCGGAGCTGTTGTTCCCCATGCCGGGCATGGAAAAGAGCAAGTCCATGCGGCTCAGCCTGTTCCTCGATGGCGGTGCGATCTATGGTGGCCAGACCCAAGTTCCCGCTTCGGAAGGAATGCGCTATGCTGCCGGCTTGGGACTCACCTGGTTCTCGCCCGCCGGACCGATCCAGATCAGCTGGGCGAAGCCGTTGAACGCGCAACCCCAGGACAAGCTGCAGAACTTCCAGTTCACCTTCGGCGGCATGTTCTAGCAGGCTGCGGGGCGGCAAGGAGAAAAACATGAAGAAGACAATCGCTGCAATCGTTTTCGGGGGGCTGTCCGCTTGCGTCGCGCAGGCTGCGGACTTCCGCATCGGCATCGTCGACACCGAACGCATTCTGCGCGAATCGGCACAGGCCATCCACGCGCAGAAGAAGATCGACAAGGAGTTCGCGGTGCGCGACCAGGAGATCAAGAAACTGGCGAGCGAACTCAAGGACGCGCAGGAGGAACTCGACAAGGAGCGCAACAAACTGTCCGACGCCTCGCGCCGCATCAAGGAGCGCGAGATCGCCAACCTCAACCTGCAGTTGCAGACGCGCCAGCGCGAGTTCCGCGAGGATCTGAGCCTGCGCCAGAACGAGGAGCTGGCGCAGATCCTGGCCAAGGCTGACAAGGCCATCCGCGCCATCGCCGAGAGCGAGCAGTACGACCTCATCCTGCAGGAGGCGGTCTACCGCAATCCGCGGGTGGATATCACCGACAAGGTGCTCAAGTACCTCGAAGGCGAACCCTTGTCCGACAAGGGCAACTGACGCAGCCTGCCAATGGAACGCCCCAGCTACACCTTGGCCGACATCGCGGCCCGCTTCGGTGGGCGCGTGCTGGGCGCTGCGGACACCACGGTGTCGCAGATCGCCACGCTGGAGCGGGCGGGGCATGGGCAGATCACCTTCCTTGCCAACGCCAAGTACCGCAAGCAGCTGGAAGACAGCCAGGCTGCCGCCGTGATAGTGGGGGAGGCCGATGCCGGACTGACACAACGCCCGCGCATCGTCGTCGGCAACCCCTATGCCTATTTTGCCAGGCTGTCGGCATTCCTGAACCCGCTGCCCGAGTTCGTCCCCGGCATCCATCCCAGCGCGGTGGTCGAACCGGGTGCACAGGTCTCGCCTGAAGCGCACATCGGCGCCCACGTGTGGGTGGGCGCGGGCGCGCGCATCGGCGCTCATAGCGTGGTGATGGCGAATTGCAGCATCGGCGAAGATGCCGTGCTGGGCGAGCAGACACGGCTCTATCCCAACGTCAGTGTTTATCACCGATGTGTGTTGGGCAATCATGTGATCGTGCATGCCGGCGCGGTGATCGGCGCCGACGGTTTCGGCATCGCCTGGGATGAAGGGCGCTGGCTGAAGATCCCGCAGATCGGCCGCGTCATCGTCGGCGACCACGTCGAGATCGGCGCCAACACCACCATAGACCGCGGGGCACTGGACGATACGGTGATCGAGGAGGGCGTCAAGCTGGACAACCAGATCCAGGTGGCGCACAACGTGCGCATCGGTGCGCATACCGCCATCGCCGGCTGCGTCGGCATCGCCGGGAGCGCGCGCATCGGGCGTCACTGCCGCATCGGCGGCGGCCATCATCCTCGGCCATCTGCAGCTCGCTGATGAAGTAGAGGTGTCCGCCGGTACGGTGATCACCAAGAGCATCGAAAAGGGCAGCTACACCGGCACCTATCCATTCAGCGACAACGCTGCCTGGCGCCGCAATGCCGCGCAGTTGCGTCATCTGGACGAGATGGCGAAACGCATCCGGCAGCTTGAACACGACATCGCAACATTGAAGGGGAGCAAAGCATGAGCAACACCATGGACATCCACGAAGTACTGGAACACCTGCCGCACCGTTATCCGTTCCTGCTGATCGATCGCGTGCTCGATGTGGTGCCGAACGAGAAGATCACCGCGCTGAAGAACGTCACCATCAACGAGCCGTTCTTCCCCGGACACTACCCGCACCATCCGGTGATGCCGGGCGTGCTGATCATCGAGGCGATGGCACAGGCGGCTGCGCTGCTGTCTTTCAAGAGCATGGGGACCAAGCCGGACGACAAGTCGGTGTACTACTTCGTCGGCATCGACGGTGCGCGCTTCAAGCGCCCGGTCAGCCCCGGCGACCAGCTGATCTTTGAAGTGGCCATCACCCAGAACCGCCGCGGCATGTGGAAGTTCAGCGGCACCGCCAAGGTCGATGGCCAGGTCGCAGCCGAAGCCGAACTGATCTGCACCATACGGGACAAAGAATGAGCGAACTGCGCCATCCGACCGCGATCATCCATCCGGGCGCGAAGCTGGCAGACGATGTGAAGGTCGGCCCTTATTCCATCATCGGCGAGCATGTGGAGATCGGTGCCGGCACCACGGTCGGCCCGCATGTGGTCATCAACGGCCACACCACCATCGGCAAGAACAACCGCATCTTCCAGTTCTCCTCGCTGGGCGAGATCCCGCAGGACAAGAAGTATGCGAACGAGCCGACGCGGCTGGAGATCGGCGACAACAACACCATCCGCGAGTTCTGCACCTTCAACCTGGGCACCGCGCAGGACAAGGGCGTGACGCGCATCGGCAACAACAACTGGATCATGGCCTACGTGCACCTCGCGCACGATTGTCAGGTGGGCAACAACACCATCTTCGCCAACAACGCGCAACTGGCCGGCCATGTCATCGTGGATGACTACGCCATCCTCGGCGGATTCACCGTGGTGCACCAGTTCGTGCAGATCGGTGCGCATGTGATCACCGGTATGGGCAGCATCCTGTTCCAGGACATCCCGACCTATGTCACGGTGTCCGGTAATCCTGCCGCGCCGCATGGCATCAACTCGGAAGGTCTGAAGCGGCGCGGTTTTTCCAGCGGCGCCGTGATGGCGATCAAGCGCGCGTACAAGACGCTGTACAAGTCCGGCCTGACGCTGGAAGAGGCCAGGGCCGCCATCGCCGCGCAGGCGGCGGAGCAGCCCGAGTTGCACGCGCTGGCCGATTTCCTCGGCCGCACGCAACGCGGCATCGCCCGTTAAACCCATGCCCGCGCCGCTCAAAACCATCGCCCTCGTGGCGGGTGAAGCATCGGGCGACCTGCTGGCCAGCCTGCTGATGCGCGCCATCAGTCAGGCTTATCCCGCCGTGCGCTTCGTCGGCATTGGCGGTCCCAAGATGCAGGCGGAAGGCATGGATGTCCTGTTCCCGCTGGAGAAGCTCGCAGTGCGCGGTTATGTCGAGGTGCTGCGCCATTACCGCGAGATCGTCGGCATCCGCCGCCAGTTGCGCGAACGTTTCATCGCCCAGCCGCCGGACCTGTTTATCGGCGTCGATGCGCCGGACTTCAATCTCGATCTCGAACTCGCGCTGAAGGCGCACGGCATCCCCACCGTGCATTACGTCAGCCCCTCCATCTGGGCCTGGCGCGGCGAGCGCATCCACAAGATCAAACAGGCCGTGTCCCACATGCTGTGCCTGTTCCCGTTCGAGGCGCCGCTGTACGAGAAGGCGGGTATCCCGGCCACCTACGTCGGTCACCCGCTGGCGGACTTCCTGCCCGAGCAACCCCGGCGCGCCGAGATGCGCGAGCAGATGCGCATCCTGCCGAAGACGGCCCGGGTGTTCGCATTGTTGCCGGGCAGCCGCCAGAGCGAAGTCAGGCAACTGGCGGAAACCTATATCGAGACGGCGAAGCTGATCCTGGAGAAGTGCCCGGAAGCGCAGTTCCTGGTGCCGCTGGCCAGCCGCGAGACGCGCAACATCTTCGAACAGGCGATCTGGAAACGGGATGCGCAGGCGCTGCCAATGACGCTGTTGTTCGGCCATGCGCATGACGCGATGATCGCCGCCGACGGCGTGCTGGTCGCTTCCGGCACGGCGACGCTGGAGGCCGCGCTGCTCAAGCGGCCCATGGTCATTACCTACAAGATGCCGGCGCTGTCCTGGTGGCTGCACAAGCGCAAGATGTACCAGCCCTGGGTGGGACTGCCCAACATCCTGTGCGGACGCTTCGTGGTGCCCGAGATATTGCAGGACGATGCGACACCGCAGAATCTGGCGCAGGCGCTGCTCAACCTGGTCAACCACAAGGCCGCGGTGGAAGAGCTGGAACACATTTTCACGGAGCTTCACCATGGTCTGCGCCAGGATACGGCCCAGAAAGCGGCCACCGCCATCCTGCCGTACCTGTC
>JBBIGX010000047.1:0-7282 GCA_037447315.1 Gallionellaceae bacterium
CTGGCCCACACCGATTCGACCGGCGTGCTGATTGCCAGCGGCTCACCGTTGCGATCCGTGATCATGCCACGGTGCGCCGGCACCTCGATCACCCGCGCATAGCGCGCATCGCCCTTCTGTTGCAGGAAGTCATTGTGGATGCCCTGCAGATAGACCGCACGTGCGAACAACCCGAGCATGGCCAGCAACAGCAGCATGAACAGCAGGCGCGAACGCCATGCGGGCAAGGCGAGCTGGGCGGCAGTCTGCGGCAGGCTGGCGTAGTTCACGGGCGCGCCCCCGCAGCATCGGCGCGCACCAGGTGGATCTCGTCACCGGAAGGCAGGTGCATCTGGAACTGCTGGCGTGCGAGCTTCTCCACGCGCCCCGGCATCGCCAGCGTGCTCTGCTCCAGCTGCAACTTGCCCCACTCGACTTCCATCTGTTGCGCCCGTTCCTTCTCGAACTGCAATTCCACGAACAGCTTGCGCGCCTTGTGCTGGGAGGTGACGACACCCAGCGCGCAAGCGATGACCAGTATCAGCAGCAATGCATCCAGCCTAGTCACCCAGCCGCTCCGCTATCCGCAACACTGCGCTGCGCGCACGCGGATTGGCCGCCACCTCGCGCTCCGACGCCCGTATCGCCTTGCCGACCAGACGCAGCTTGCCCTGCGGCACATCCGCCGCGCGCACCGGCACGAATTTCGGCAATTTGTCGCCCTGCGCCATGTCGCGCATGAAACGCTTCACGATGCGGTCTTCCAGGGAGTGGAAACTGATGATGGCCATGCGCCCGCCCTCTCTCAGGTGCTCCACGCACTGCGGCAGGACACTCTCGAGTTCCTCGAGCTCACGATTGAGATGAATCCGTATAGCCTGAAAGGTGCGCGTGGCCGGGTTCTTGCCCGGCTCGCGCGTGCGCACGCATTGCGCCACGATGTTGCCAAGCTGCCCGGTTGTCTCGATCCTTCGCTCCTGGCGTGCAGCAACAATCGCCCTTGCAATCTGCTTAGCAAACCGTTCTTCGCCGTAATCACGTATCACCTCCGCCAGTTCGCCTTCATCCACCGTCGCCAGCCACTCCGCCGCCGTCTGTCCGCCGCTCGTATCCATGCGCATGTCTAGCGGCGCATCAAAACGGAAACTGAAACCGCGCTGCTCATCGTCCAGTTGCGGCGACGACACCCCGAGATCCAGCAACACCCCGTCCACCCTGCCCATCCCCTGCTCATGCAACACCTGCGACAGGCGCTCGAACCCGCTGTGCACCAGCGTGAAACGCGCGTCCCTGATGCTGCGCCCCGCTGCGATGGCCGCCGGATCCTTGTCCAGCGCGATCAGGCGCCCGCTTTCGCCAAGCCGCTCCAGGATCAGCCGGCTGTGCCCGCCACGCCCGAAGGTGCCATCCACATAGACGCCATCCCGCCTCACCTGCAACGCATCGACCGCTTCGCTCAACAGGACGGCCGCATGCGCGAACGCATCACTCACAAGGTGAACCCTTCCAGCTCGGGCGGCAGGTCATCCATCGAGAAGCTCGTCATCCTCTCGTACTGCGCCTGCCAGCGCGCCTCGTCCCACAATTCGAATTTGTTGCCTTGGCCGACCAGCATCACGCGCTTGTCCAGCTCGGCGTAATTGCGCAGGGTCGGAGAGATCAGCACCCGGCCCGCCGCATCCATCGTCACCTCTTCTGCGTGACCGACCAGAAAGCGCTGCAATGCACGGATCTTTGGATTGAATGCGGAGAGCCTCATCAGCTTCTCGCGGATGGGTTCCCACTCGGGCTGCGGATAGATCAGCAGGCAGCCATCGGCATCGGCAGTCAGCACCAGCTGACCCGCGCAATGCGCCAACAGCATGTCGCGATACCGCGCCGGTATCGTCAGCCTGCCCTTGCCATCCAGATTGAACTGCGCCGCCCCTTGGAACATGGAACCCCTTTATCTCCCATTTATTCCCACTTTTTACCACTAGGCCCCACTATATTGAAAACATTGAGGTCGGTCAAGGGGAAAAGTGGATTTTTTCTTTTTAGGACAAAGAGTTAGTTTCGGTCATTCACAAAAAAATAAATGTGCTTAAAAAGCAATGAATTGCACAAAGACGCTAAAGTTGTTTATGACGGGAGGTCTATATACTCGACACAAGATTGTGCGCAGCGCACGGATCCGGCGCTGGAATACACAGAAGGGGAATGCCGCTCAGTTCAAGGTCGGCTCGCCGCCTTTGGGGAAGAGGATCCACATGCGGCCGCTCTGCTTCATGCGTCCGGCCTTGGCGCCAGCCAAGTCACCGAAGCCCCAGAAGAAATCCGCGCGCACTGCGCCCTTGATGGCGCCACCGGTATCCTGCGCGAACACGAGCCGATTGAGCGGCTCACTGCTGTTGGGTTGGGTAGTGGCCAGAAAGACCGGTACGCCGAGCGGCACGGTCTTGCGATCGACGGCGATACTGTATTCGTTGGTGAGCGGGACGCCGAGCGCGCCGACCGGACCGGAGATCGCATCAGGCAGTTCGCGGAAGAACACATAGCTGGGGTTGTATCCCAGCAGCACGGGCAGCCGCTCGGGGTTCTTCTGCGCCCAAGCCTTGATGCCCTGCATCGACGCCTGCTGCGGCGTGAGCTCCCCCATATCGATGAGGCGACGACCGATGGAGGCATAAGGATGGCCGTTTTGCGCGGCATAGCCGATCTTGACGTGCGTACCGTCCTCCAGCTCGATGCGCCCCGACCCCTGTATTTGCAGGAAGAACAACTCCACCGGGTTCTCCACCCAGAGGAACGCCTTGCCTTCCAGGGGGGCCTTGCCCGCATCGATCTCGGCGCGGTTGAAATAGGGGACGACGCGCTTGCCCTCCAGCCTGCCGAGCGCGATGCGGCCGCGCAGCTCCGGGAACAGTTCGCTCATGTCCACTTCCAGCATGTCGTCCGGCGGCGCATAAATGGGATAGGCGAAGCGCTCGCTGCGGGTGCGGCTGCCTTTCAGCAACGGTTCGTAATAACCAGTGATGAGACCGGTGTCGGTGCCGTCCGGATTCAGCACACGGTAGGGCGTGAACCAGGTCTCATAGAAGGTGCGCTGCGCTAGCAGGTCGTCCGGCGCGATGCGCTTCGCAGCATCGCAGATCGGCAGCCACAGCGTCTTGAGTCGTAGCGCATTGCAGCTCTGCTGAAATGCCGGCCACGAGGCGGGCAGGTCCTGGTTCATCCATCCGGGGAGGTCGCTCCAGTTCGCCAACATGAAATCGGGAGACGGCTTGCCGACCGGCGGTACGGGCTCGATCGCCGGCGGGCGGAACAGGCTACAGGCAGACAGCCAGGCGCTGCACAAAAGCAGCGCAAAACTGCGGAGAGATAAAGGGAGGCTCATGCCGTGGGCCTCAATGCAGGGTGCGCGGCACGCTCAATACGAATTGCGGGACAGGGACGGAAAAGCTGCCGCCATCTGCCACCTGCATGCGATAGCTGCCCGACATGGTGCCGACTGGCGTCGCCAGCACGGTACCGCTGGAATATTCGTACCTCTGCCCCGGCTGAATCAACGGTTGCTCACCGACCACCCCCCTGCCGTTCACTTCCTGCACATGGCTGTTCGCATCGGTGATGAGCCAGTGACGCTCCATCAACTGCACGGCCTGCTCGCCCTGGTTAGTGATGGTGATGGTGTAGGAGAACACGTAGCGCTCGTCGGCCTCGTCGGACTGGTCGGCCAGATAGCGCACCTGGACGGCGACATGGACGCGATATCGGGAGGAATCTTGCATTGCGGCATTTCACCGTATTTTGTGCGGCATGACAAGCCGGGGGGCGCATTTCGGGTAGAATGCACATTCCTGATTCAACACGTGCTCATTAAGGAGAACCATGGATTACCAGATCGCCCCTTCAATTCTGTCCGCCAACTTCGCCAAGCTGGGCGAGGAAGTAGACAACGTGCTCGCCGCCGGCGCCGACATCGTGCACTTTGACGTGATGGACAACCATTACGTGCCCAACCTGACCATCGGCCCGCTGGTGTGCGAAGCGCTGCGCAAGCACGGCGTGACCGCGCCCATCGATGTGCACCTGATGGTGAAGCCGGTGGACCGCATCATCCCCGACTTCGCCAAGGCTGGCGCGACTTACATCACCTTCCACCCGGAAGCGTCGGAGCACATCGACCGTACCATTGGCCTGATCAAGGATAGCGGCTGCAAGGCCGGCCTGGTGTTCAACCCGGCCACTCCGCTGGACGTGCTGGAATACACCCTGCCCAAGCTGGACATGGTGCTGCTGATGAGTGTGAACCCCGGTTTCGGCGGCCAGAAGTTCATCCCCTACGTGCTGGACAAGGCACGCAAGGTGCGCAAGATGATCGATGCCGGCAAGTACAACTGCCGCTTGGAGATCGACGGCGGCGTGGGTCCGGCCAACATCAGGGAAGTGGCGGAAGCCGGTGTGAACACCTTCGTCGCCGGTTCCGCCGTGTTCGGCAAATACAACGCCAACGACAAGAACAAGTACGACACCATCATCGGCGAACTGCGCGCCGAACTGGCCAAAGTCGGCAAGTAATGGCATTCAAGGACTTCCCGCTGGCCGTCTCGGCCATCGTGATCGATCTCGACGGCACGCTGCTGCATACCGCGCCGGAACTGGCGGAGTCCGCCAACCGTATGTTGCGCGACATGGGCCGGCCGCCCGTGTCGCAAGACCTGCTGATGAGCTATATCGGCAACGGCATCCACTGGCTGGTGAAGCGTGCGCTGACCGGGGACATGCATGCCGAGCCGGATGCCGCGCTGTTCGACCAGGCATTGCCTATCTTCGAGCAGCACTACACCGAGCTGGCCTGCGACAGTCGACCGTTCGCCAACGTGGAGCAGGGGCTGGATGCCATGAAGGCGGCCGGGTTCCGCCTCGGCTGCATCACCAACAAGGTGATGCGCTATACCGAACCCGTGCTGGAATCCTCCGGCCTGGCACCGTATTTCGATATCGTGCTGGCGGGCGATACCTTGCCGGAGAAGAAGCCGCACCCGATGCCCTTGTTGCATGCGGCAAAATTCTTCGGTTGTGCCATCGAAAATCTGCTGCTGGTCGGTGATTCGTTGAGCGATGCGCAGGCGGCACGCGCCGCAGGTTGCCCCATCATCTGCGTGCCTTACGGCTACAATCACGGCGAACCGGTCGAGACTTTGAACGTGGATGCCGTCATCCCCGATCTTACCGGCGTATTGCCGCTTATCAAAAAACTCTGACATGACACATAACGACCTCTCTTTGCTGACGAACGATTGGCGATGGTGATCCTGCATCACCGGACATCGCGTCCGCCCATGGTCATCGAACAACACTAGAGAAGTCTTTATGCTGTCCCCCATCACCCAGGAAGAATTCAACACATTAGCCGCACAAGGCTACAACCGCATCCCGCTGGTCGCCGAGACCTTCGCCGACCTCGACACGCCTCTGTCGCTTTATCTCAAGCTCGCCAACCAGCCGTTCTCCTACTTGCTCGAATCGGTACAGGGCGGCGAGCGCTTCGGCCGCTATTCCTTCATCGGCCTGTCGGCCGACACGCGCATCGTGGTGCGCGGCAGACAGGTCACGCTGCACGAGCGCGGTCACGAGACCACGCGGACGGTGGATAATCCGCTGGACTTCATCAGCGCCTACCAGAGACGTTTCAAGGTCGCCCCGCTCTCCGGTCTGCCGCGTTTCACCGGCGGTCTGGCCGGCTATTTCGGCTATGACACGGTGCGCTACATCGAACGCAAACTCGCCGCAACGCAAAAGAAGGACACCCTTGGCACGCCCGACATCCTGCTGATGCTGACCGAACAGCTGGCCGTGGTAGACAACCTCTCCGGCAAGCTGTTCTTCATCGTGTATGCCGACCCGGCGCAGGACGACGCCTATTCGCTGGCGCGCGACCGCCTGCGCGAACTCATCGGCCTGCTGCGCCGCCCGGTGGACATCCCGTTCACACCCGCAGCCCCCAGCCAGGAAGCACGCTCCGAGTTTGGCGAAGCCGCCTTCAAGGCCGCCGTCGAGAAGTCCAAACGCTACATCTTCGACGGCGACATCATGCAGGTGGTGCTGGCGCAGCGCATGGCGCAGCCGTTCAGCGCGCCGCCGCTAGCGCTGTACCGTGCGCTGCGCAGCATCAATCCCTCGCCCTACATGTTCTATTACGACATGGGCGACCACCACGTGGTCGGCGCCTCGCCCGAGATATTGGCGCGCGTGGAAGGTGACACCGTCACCGTGCGCCCTATCGCAGGGACGCGTCCGCGCGGCAAGACGCCGGAACAGGACAAGGCGCTGGAACTGGAACTGCTGGCCGACCCCAAGGAGTTGGCCGAACACCTGATGCTCATCGACCTCGGTCGCAACGACATCGGCCGCGTTGCCGAGAACGGCACGGTGAAACTGACCGACAAGATGGTCATCGAGCGTTACTCGCACGTGATGCACATCGTCTCCAACGTCGAGGCGAAGCTGAAGCCGGGACTGGACGCGATCGACGTGCTGAAGGCGACCTTCCCCGCCGGTACGGTGAGTGGCGCGGCGAAAGTGCGCGCAATGGAGATCATTGACGAACTGGAACCCTCCAAACGCGGCATCTACGCCGGCGCGGTGGGCTACCTCGGCTTCAACGGCGACATGGATGTCGCCATCGCGCTGCGCACCGCCGTCATCAAGGACAAGACGCTGTACGTGCAGGCCGGCGCCGGCATCGTCGCCGACTCGGTGCCGGAGAGCGAATGGATGGAAACGCAGAACAAGGCACGCGCCGTGCTGCGCGCAGCCGAGATGGTGCTGGACGGGCTCGATGCCCAGGCGCACCGCTAGGAGGGAACGGACATGCTGTTGATGATCGACAACTACGACTCCTTCACCTACAACCTGGTGCAGTACTTCGCCGAACTCGGCGCGGATGTGGTGGTGAAGCGCAACGACGAGATCACGGTGGACGATATCGCCAGGATGAATCCGCAGCATCTGGTCATCTCGCCCGGCCCCTGCACGCCGAACGAAGCGGGCATCTCGGTCGCGGCGATCAGGACTTTTGCGGGCAGGATACCCCTGCTCGGCGTGTGCCTCGGCCACCAGAGCATCGGCCAGGCCTTCGGCGGCAAGATCATCCATGCCAAGACGCTGATGCACGGCAAGACCTCGCTCATCCACCACCACGGCAACAGCGTCTTCACCGGCCTGCCCTCCCGCTTCACCGCCCCGCGCTAACCTGCGCTGGGGAGCGAGCGCGAGCCCATCCGCGATTGCCTGGAAATCACTGCCGGGGCGGGAGCGG
>JBBIGX010000048.1:0-7123 GCA_037447315.1 Gallionellaceae bacterium
GTTCACTTGCGACACGCGCATCGATACCACGCAGATCGTGCCGACGTCCAAGCTGGTGTCCAGCATTACCGGCTACCCGGTGCAGCCGAACAAGGCGATCGTCGGGGCGAACGCCTTTGCGCATGAATCCGGCATCCATCAGGACGGGGTGCTCAAGCATCGCGAAACCTACGAGATCATGCGTGCGGAGGATGTGGGCTGGACCACCAACAAGCTGACGCTGGGCAAACTGTCCGGGCGCAACGCGTTCCGTACGCGTTTGCAGGAACTCGGTATCGTGCTGGAGAGCGAGGAGGCGTTGAACGCTGCGTTCGCACGCTTCAAGGAGCTGGCCGACCGCAAGAGCGAGATCTTCGATGAGGATATCCAGGCGCTGGTCAGCGAGGAGGAAGCCGCCCAGGTGAGTGAACATTTCCGTCTGACGGCGATGGGCGCCCATTCCGAGACCGGCACCTTGCCGGTGGCGCGCGTGATTCTGAGCGTGGGCGGCAAGGAGCGCCAGGCGGATGCGCAGGGGAGCGGTCCGGTGGATGCCACGTTCAAGGCCATCGAGCAGATCGTGAAGAGCGGCACCGAACTGCTGCTGTACTCGGTGAACAACATCACCAGCGGCACCGATGCACAGGGCGAGGTCACGGTGCGCCTGGCCAAGGGTGGCCGTGTGGTCAACGGACAGGGGGCGGATACCGATATCGTGGTCGCTTCCGCCAAGGCCTACCTGAATGCATTGAACAAGCTGGAAGCCGGGGCAGAGCGGGCGCATCCGCAGGTCTGAGGGAGCGCGCAAGGGAGGGGCATGCGGCATAAGCACGGGTTCGGATGGGCGGGGGCGGGACTCTCCGTGTTGCTCGTTGCCGGCGCCGCGCATGCCGCCCCGCTTGCTGAATCCGTGGTGCGCATCCAGCCGGCGAAAACAGCCAAGGACAAAGCCGTTCCGGTCATGGAGAAGCGGCCACAGGCAGCTCCCGCAGCACAGGGGGTTGACAGGGAACCCGTGGTGCCGTTGCCCGAGCTGGAGCGCCAGCCGGCAGGGGAGCCGAGCCCGCTGTTCGAATCCAAAGGACTGCGCGGTTAGCGTTTCTCTACCGTGAGGGCGGTGCGGACGGCCGCCGCTGTCAGGGCCGGTTGCGCGAATGCGTGACGTTGCAGACGGTCGCCGGTGCGCAGGTCATAGCCGTCGCAATCCACACCCACCCATGACGTGTCTCCTGCCATTGCGTTCAGTTCGGCAAGCAGGGCTTCCTCCTCCTCCATCAGTGCATGCTTCGGCACCAGGTAGCTTTCGTTCTTCACCCAGTGGATGTCGCCGAAGCCGCCGATATAGCGTATCGCCAGCGGGGTGATGCGGAAGAAGTTGAAATCGGCCATGTCATAGTAGGTCCGGGCTTCGGGGAAATAGCGCAGGTAGCGCCGGCCGCAGCCTTCCCGGTCCTGCTGGAACACCGCATGCCCGACCACGGTGACGCGCCCCTGTGTCTGGATATGCGGGTCTTCCTGGTTGTGAGTGATCAGGCTGACGCGCGAATCGTGCAGGATGTTCTTCGTGTGTTCCGCCAGTCCGCTGATCAGGATCAGCAGGCTGCCGTCGTGATCGGTGAGGTAGGGAGTGATGGAGGTGAAGGGGTGACCGTCGAACTTCTTCGACAGGGTGCCCAGTGCGCCGTAGCGGTGGGCGCGCAACAGCTGGCGCGCAGTACGGCCATTGTCTTGGGGAGCGTTGTTGTCGGGTATCATGCGCGCATTGTATTGAGTCGAACAGGAATATGGAACGTCTGAAACGGGATGTGATGGATGTGCTGCGCTTTTTGCGTTTCGTGGTGCTGCGGTTGCGTGACGACCGTTGCAGCGAGATGGCGGCCAGCCTGACTTTCACCACGCTGTTGTCACTGGTGCCCCTGCTCACCATCATGCTGACGGTGTTCTCGGCGTTTCCCGTGTTCGCCGACCTGTCCGCTTCGCTCAAGTCCTTCGTGCTCTCCAACATGTTGCCGGAAACCGGCGGCAAGATGATCATGCGCTACATGGAGCAGTTCGCCGAGAGTGCCTCGCGCCTGACGGCACTGGGCATCGCTTTCCTCGGTATTACCGCGATGTGGATGATGCTGACCATAGACAACGCCTTTCATCGCATCTTCAGGGCTTCTCGCCAGCGCAACCTGTTGCAGCGCGTGTTCGTGTACTGGGCGGTCATCACGCTGGCGCCGCTGCTGGTTGGTGCCAGCCTGTCGCTGACCTCCTGGCTGACCAGCCTGTCGCTGGGCTATGCCAAACATATGCCGGCGGGCGGTGTGACCCTGCTCAAGCTGTTCCCGGTGGTGCTGACTGCCGCCGCCTTTACGCTGATGTTCCGCGTGGTGCCCAACCGCTATGTGCCCTTGCCGCACGCGCTGACCGGAGGTGTCATCGCGGCCGCAGCTTTCGAGTCGATGAACCATGCGTTCGCCTATTACATCACGCACTTCCCGACCTACAAGCTGGTGTATGGGGCGTTTGCCAGCGTGCCCATCTTCCTGCTGTGGATATTCCTTTCCTGGCTGGTGTTGCTGTCGGGCGCCATCATCACGGCTTCCATCCCGCACTGGCGCAGCAGTCATGCGTTGAAGATGACGCCGGCGACGCAGCTGTATTTCGCGTTGCAGATGCTGCGCAAGATGGATGAAGGATTGAAGATCGGGGCGGTGCAGGATCTGCCGGGACTGTCACGCCAGCTGCGTATCGGCTATGAGGATATCGAGGGTATCCTGCAGAAACTCGCCGGGGCGAAGATCGTCGGCAAGCTGTCCGGCCTGGGTTGGGGCATGGTGCGCGCGCCGGAATATGTCACGATGGCCGAATTGCTGCGCCTGTTCCTGCTGGATACGGCAACCTTGCCGCAGCAGCCGGACGATCCGGCCGTTCGCGCATGGTTCGGGGCGGTGGAGCAGCGCATGCACCAGCCGGATGGACATACCTTGCGTGACATCTGGAGAACACCTGCCTGAGGTTGCCGCGGCAGGTCTTTTCGGTTCTAATGCGCGCCGCTTGGGAACCAACACATGAACACTATGGAGGAATGCCATGAAATTCTTTGAACGCCTGTTCGAGGGCACGCTGTGGAACAGCCGCTTCGTGATTCTGACAGCCGTGGTCGGCAGTCTGCTGGCGGGATTCGCCATCTTCTATATGGCCACGATCGACGTGATCAACCTGTTCCAGCATTCGCTGCATTACGGCGATGCTTCGCTGACCGACGAGGCGCGCAAGGCCCTGCATGACAGCATTGTGTCGCACATCGTGGAGGTGGTGGACGGCTATCTTCTGGCAACGGTGATGTTCATCTTCTCGCTGGGTCTGTATGAGCTGTTCATCAGCGACATCGACCAGGCGCACGGCAGCAAGGCGTCGAGCAAGATATTGGTGATCAACAACCTGGACGACCTGAAGGCCAAGCTGGCGAAGGTCATCCTGATGATCATGATCGTCACCTTGTTCGAAGAAGCGATCACCATGCATATCGAGAGCCCGATCGATCTGGTGTATTTTGGTGCCGCCATCGCGCTGATTTCGCTGGCCCTGTATCTGACGCATGCCGCGGACGGGCATTCCGCCGGCTATGATGCGGAGACGACGGACATCGGGAAGGACGATAAGAAAGGACCTCACTGATGCGCCGTCTGACAGCGCTCTTGCTGCTCCTGCTGGTCGCGGCCCCGGCTGCGGCCGGTGGTTTCAGCTTCAAGGATATGCAGGGACAGACACAGCGCCTGTCCGATTATCGCGGCAAGTGGGTGCTGGTCAATTTCTGGGCGACCTGGTGCCCTCCATGTCTGGAAGAGATCCCCGATCTGGTCGAGCTGCACGAGGCGCACCGCCGCACCGACCTGGTGGTGATCGGCGTGGCGCTCGATTCCACCGAGAAGTCCGTGCGCGAGTTCGTGTCAAAATTCGCCATCAGTTATCCGGAGGTGGGCGGCGATTACGATCAGGCGCAACAGGAGGGGGAGGTGAGTGTGTTGCCGACCTCGTACCTCTATGATCCGCGCGGTGAGCTGGTCAGTTATCAGGAAGGGATGCTGACGCGCAGCAGCGTCGAATCCTACATCAAGAGCCGCAAGTGATTCAGCTGCTGCGGCGCACAGCGCTGACAGGCGCCCTCCAGTTCTTCTGCCAGGCGGCTTTCACCAGATTGGGATATTCCGGTTTGCCCAGGCTGCCGTTGTAGCGGCCCAGTGCCCGGTACAGGTCGCCCTGCTCGATATCCAGATAGTAGCGCAGGATGGTGCAGCCGTAACGCAGGTTGGTGCGCAGATGGAACAGGTTGTGGTCGCGCGCGCCGATGGCCTTGGTCCAGAACGGCATCACCTGCATATAGCCGCGCGCACCGGCTTTCGAGACAGCATATTTCCTGAAGCCGCTCTCCACTTCGATCAGTCCCAGCACCAGATGCGGATCCAGTCCGGCACGCGTCGCTTCGTAATGCACCGTGCTCAGGAAATCAAATCGGTATGCTGCATCTGGGATGCGTTTCTCCAGCCGCCGCGACATGTCGTTCAGCCAGAGCTGGGCTTCCTGTTGCGAGGCGAAGGCCAGCTTGGGCGCGGCCTGGTCTGCCACGGCGCGGTGCAGCATGGCGCGCACGCTGGCGGAGAGCTGCTCTTCTTTTTGCGCGCCGGCATGGGCGGAAAGCGCAAAGCACAGCCCTGCCGCCGCGAACGACAGCAAGATCGGTGATCTGCGGGACGTCTTTTGTCTCATAGTTTGGATTGTACAAGCTTGGCCACATCTTGCAAGGCGACGACCTGGGCAGCGGCGTCCTTGCGGCCCTGGTATTCGACATTGTTCTCTTGCAGTCCGCGATCGCCGATCACGATGCGGTGCGGGATGCCGATGAGTTCGAGGTCGGCGAACATCACGCCGGGGCGCTCGTCGCGGTCGTCCAGCAGCACTTCGATACCGGCTGCGCTCAGTTCCTCATACAGCTTGTCGGCGGCCTGTTTCACCGCTTCGCTCTTCTTGTAGCCGATGGGCGCGATGGCGACCTGGAACGGCGCCATGCTGGCGGGCAGGGCGATGCCGCGCTCGTCGAAGTTCTGCTCGATGGCGGCCGCCACGATACGCGATACGCCGATGCCATAGCAGCCCATCTCCATGATCTGCGCCTTGCCGTTCTCGTCGAGGTAGGTGGCCTGCAGCGCTGCGGAATACTTGGTGCGCAACTGGAAGATGTGGCCGACTTCGATGCCGCGGCACAGTTCCAGCGTGCCCTTGCCGTCGGGCGAGGGGTCGCCGGTCACCACGTTGCGGATGTCGGCGACCAGATCGGGCTCGGGCAAGTCGCGCCCCCAGTTGATGCCGGCGGTGTGGAACTTGGGTTTGTTGCTGCCGGCGACAAAATCGCTCATCACCGCCACGCTGCGGTCGGCGATGACGCGTGTCTTGCTGCGGTCGATACCGACCGGGCCGAGGAAGCCGGGCGGGCAGTTGAAGAAGGCGCGGATCTCGTCCTCGCGCGCGAAGCGGAAACCATCCAGCCCGGGCAGCTTGCCGACCTTTACTTCGTTCAGGGTGTGGTCGCCGCGGATCAGCAGGATGATCAGTTGTTCGTTGGCGATGACGGCCAGCAGCTTCACCGTGCGTTGCAGCGGAATGCCGAGCAGGGCAGCGACTTCTTCGCAAGTGGTCTGGTTGGGGGTGGAGACATCGCGCATGGTTTCGCTGGCGGCGGCGCGCGGCGTGGTCGGCGCGAGCGCTTCGGCCAGTTCGACGTTGGCGGCGTAATCCGAACTCGGGCAGAAGGCTAGAGCGTCTTCGCCGGAATCGGCCAGCACATGGAACTCGTGGGAACCGGAACCGCCGATGGCGCCGGTGTCCGCTGCGACGGCACGGAACTGCAAGCCGAGGCGGGTGAAGATGCGCGAGTAGGTGTCGTACATCACGCGGTAGGTCTGTTCCAGGCTCTCGAAGCTGCTGTGGAAGGAATAGGCATCCTTCATCACGAATTCGCGTGCACGCATCACGCCGAAACGCGGACGTACTTCGTCGCGAAACTTGGTCTGGATCTGGTAGAAGTTGAGCGGCAACTGGCGATAGCTCTTCACTTCGCGGCGCACGATGTCGGTGATGACCTCTTCATGGGTGGGGCCGAAGCAGAACTGGTTGTCGTGGCGGTCCCTGATCTTCAGCATCTGCGGGCCGAACACGTCCCAGCGTCCGGTCTCCTGCCACAGTTCGGCGGGCTGCACGGCGGGCATCAGCAGTTCGATGGCGCCGCTCTTGTCCATCTCCTCGCGCACCACGTTCTCCACCTTGCGCAGCACGCGCAGGCCGAGCGGCATCCAGGTGTACAGGCCGCTGGCCAGACGGCGGATGTAGCCCGCGCGCAGCATCAGGCGATGGCTGGGGAGTTCTGCTTCGCTGGGGGCTTCCTTCAGCGTGGAGATGAAGAATTTCGAGACGCGCATGTTATTGACTCGTGTGGCAGGTTGAGAGGGCGCGATTCTACTGCAAGCCTGCGCTCCCGTCTTTCCTGTGGAGCCGAAATATGGAACAATCCGGTCATCGAGAAATGTATGGGGCGAATCATGATAGACCGCGAAGGTTATCGCCCGAACGTCGGCATCATTCTGACCAACGCAAAGAATCAGGTGTTTTGGGGCAAGCGCATCAGGCAGGATGCGTGGCAGTTCCCGCAGGGCGGCATCCAGCACGGCGAGACGCCGGAGCAGGCCATGTACCGCGAACTGTATGAGGAAGTGGGATTGCAGGCTTGCCATGTGAAGATATTGGGTCGGACCCGGGACTGGATGCGTTACGATGTGCCGCAAAGTTGGGGCAGGAAGGATGCGCGTTCGCACTACAAGGGACAGAAGCAGATATGGTTCCTGCTGCGCCTGGTCGGGCGCGATTGCGATGTGTCGTTGCGGGCCTCCGGGCATCCCGAGTTCGATGCCTGGCGCTGGAACGATTACTGGGTGGAACTCGATTCGGTGATCGAGTTCAAGCGCGAGGTGTATCGCATGGCGCTCAACGAACTGGTGCGTTACCTGCCCGCATTGCGCGGCCAGAACCCGCAACAGGTACAGAAGCAGACTTAACAGGCCGTTGAAAAACGTAGCGAGGATGGCCAGATGCAAGGCGCACGGAG
>JBBIGX010000049.1:0-7065 GCA_037447315.1 Gallionellaceae bacterium
CTTGGCCAGATCGATCACCGGCACCAGCGCGCCGCGCAGGCTGACCATGCCCTCGACGGCCGGCGGCATCTCTGGCGCGCGGGTGATCTCCGGGATGCGCATCACTTCGCGCACCTTGAACACGTTGATGCCGAAGGTCTCTTCCCGTCCGGTGCGCGTATCCATGCCCAGCGAGAACATGAGGATCTCGAGCTTGTTCGTGCCCGCGAGCTTGGTGCGCGCATCGATGTTTTTCAACAGTTCTGACATGACCCTCTCCTCACGCGGCGTCTTATTTGACCATGCCGCACTTGGTCAGCGGATAGCCCGCCTTGCTCAACTCGTTGGCCGATCTCGCCAGTTCTTGCGCAGCCTCGCGCATCTGCTACGAGGAACGCGCATTCTGGTCCACCAGGCCGGTGATCTGCTCCAGGCTGCGCGCCACGTTCTCCCCGGCGACCGACTGCTCCTTGGACGACAGGGTGATGTGGTCGATGCGTTGCGACATGCTCACCGTCGCCCCCATCACCTCTTTCAGCTGCTCGCCGTTGGTGCGAATCAGCGTGATGCCGCTCTCGACTTCGCTCACCGCCTCCCCCATGGACTGGACCGCCGCATCGGAGATGGCAGTGGTCTCGGCGATGGTGCGCGTGATGTCCTTGGTGCTAGCGGCGGTGCGCTCGGCCAGCTTGCGCACCTCGTCCGCCACCACCGCGAAGCCCCGCCCCTGCTCGCCGGCGCGCGCAGGATGACGGCCGATTTCACATTGCCGGAAGCCGACACCTTCTTCATCAGCAAACGCCGGTTCTCCTCCTCGCCGATCTGGCCGGTGACCATCAGCATGGCGGCGTTGTCGATGATCTGGGTGGCAATCTGTTCACCTTTGGCCTGGGCCTGGAGTCGCGCCTCCTCTTCCATGCCGCCGGTCAGGTACATCTGTGCCAGTGTCAGGATGAGCAGCAGCGGGATCTGGATCGCCGCCTGCAACTTGGCCTTGAGCGACCAGTTCTTGACCTTGAAGCGCTCGCAGCGCGAGACCACCTCACCGCCGCTCTGGTTCAGGCTGCGGTAGAGCGCTTCGGCCTCGACGACCTGCGTGCGTGTCGGCGCCCGGCGCACCGATACATAGCCGATGATCCGGCCGTTCTCGATGACCGGCGCGACGGTGGCGCGTCCCCAGTAATGGTCTCCGTTCTTGCAGCGGTTCTTCACCATGCCGCGCCACGGACGCTCCTGCTTCAGGGTGTCCCACAGCCATTTGAACGCCGGCGGGGGCATGTCGGGATGGCGCACGATGTTGTGGCTCTTGCCGATCAGTTCCTCGCGCGTATAGCCGGAGAGCCCCACGAAGGCATCGTTGCAATAGGTGATGATGCCCTTGGTGTCGGTCTCGGAAATGAGCACCCCGCCCTGCGGGAAGGGCACTTCCTTCTGCGACACATATGCGTTCTTGTTTTGCATGATCTTCCTCCTGTGCGGCCGGCAGCCTCAGACCTTGAACTTGCCGACCGTCGATTTCAGGCTCTCCGCGATCTGTTTCATGCGTTGCACCGATGCCACGGTGTGCTGCACCACGTTCGTGCTCTGCTCAGCCATGGTGGCGATGTTCTCCACATTGCGCGCAATCTCCTGCGCCGCGTCGCGCTGCAAATTGATGGAACGCGAGATATCCTCCAGCCCCTGGTTCACGCCACCGACCGACTGGTTGGATTCGACCAGGATGCGTGTTACGTCGGTCACGTGCGCCTGGCTGGTCTGCAGGGCGCTCATGCCCATCTGCACGGTGCGCTCGACCTGCTCCGACTGGCTGCCCAGGGACTGCGTCACCTCGTCGATCTGTGTCGCGGACTGCGCCGACTTCTCGGCCAGCTTGCGCACCTCGTCCGCCACCACCGCGAAGCCGCGCCCCTGCTCACCGGCGCGCGCTGCCTCGATGGCCGCATTCAGCGCCAGCAGGTTGGTCTGCTCGGCGATGTCGCGCACCTGCTGCGTCATGCTGGTGATGCTCTGCGTATTGGCCACAAACTGGCTGACCGAGCTGGCGATCTCCTGCACCGCACGCTCCACGTTGGCCAGTTCCTGCACCATGTCCTGCAGGCTTTCCTGACCGCGGTTGGCGCGCTCCAGGCTCTCATGCGACAGCTTGGCCACGCGATTGGTGCTCTCGGCGATCTGGCTGATGCTGCCGCTGACCTGCGACACCGCCCTCGCCACCACGGCCGCCGCGTCGCTCTGCTTCTGCAGGCTGTCGGCCAGCGTCGCGGTGTCGGCCAAAAGAGCATGCGAAGCGTTCGCCACCTGACCGGCTTGCCCGTCCACCTGCGAGATGCTCACCTGGAAATTGTTGACCAGCGCATTGAACGCCTGCACCGTCCGGCCGACCTCGTCCTCGGTGCTGACCGGAACGCGCTTGGACAGGTCGCTCGTCACACTCATGGACACCATCGCCTGCTGCAACTGGCGCGTCGGGCCGGTGACGAATCCGATCAGCCAACCGATCATGAAATACAGGAACACCTGGATCACAATCTGCACGCCCCACATAATCGCTTCGGCGCGCGCCATCAGGTCGAATTCCTCGGACACATCGAACGTGATGCTGGCGGCACCGTTGACCGAGCCTTCCGGCACGATGTGGCACATCAGGCAGTTGGTGCCGCGGAACTCCTTCTGTGCGATAAAGGGCACCACCACGCGCAAGGTGTGCTTGCCACCTTCTTCTGCCAACCGCATCTGCTGCTTGCCGCTGGCCAGCGCCGCCTTGTCCAGCTCGTCCTGCGCCTGTTCGGACGGCATGCCCGGACCGAACTGGTCGATCACCGGGGTATGGCGCATCACGCGCAGGTTCACCACCTTGTGCGAGGCGCCCATCTTCTCGACATACAGCTTGCGCTGGTCGGCATCACTGATGAGGCCATTGAGCATCAGCATGTTCAGGCCGTTCAAGACCCCGTCGGCCGAGACTTCAGCCTTCTGTCGCGCACCTTCCAGGATGCGCTCCTCGAAAGTGTCCAGTGCAGCGCGTTGCGCAAGGACCATGATCGCCAGCAGGATCAGCTGGATCGGAATCTGCAGTTTGCTCTTCAGCGAAAGTTTGCTCCACCATGTGTTCATGTCGTTCCTCCCCGCATTTTTTACGGGTCATGCCCTGCTAACGGCCGGATTCCCGGTTTCTTTAGCAGGCCGTTGAAAAACTACTGCGGTAGGCCATCTGCGGCGTTGCGTGGTGCGCGCTCCCTCGCCTATCTACTTGATATGTCTCGGTTGCTGTGCTCCATGCGCCTTGCATCTGGCCATCCTCGCTACGTTTTTCAACGGCCTGTTAGTTCCCTGCTGCCGGAACGGGCCGTTCCGCTGAGGCCTCCCCCGCGGACGAGGCCGCCTCCACGCCGGATACGCCCAATGCTTCAGCGACATCCCCGTTCTCGGCATCGATCTGCACCGTGCCGCCGTCCTGCTGCGCCGCCTCTTCCGCCTTCTTGTTCATCACGATGATGCTGATGCGGCGGTTGATCGGGTTCAGCGGTTGTTCCTTGTCGAACAACACGGCCGAGGACAAGCCGACCACGCGCACGACCTTCTCTTCCGCCAAGCCGCCGGCGATCAGCTCGCGGCGCGAGGCATTGGCGCGGTCCGCCGACAGTTCCCAGTTGCTGTACCGCCCGCCCGCCGTGCTGTACGGCTGGGCATCGGTGTGCCCGGAAAGGCTGACCTTGTTCGGCATCTCGTTCAGCATCTTGCCGATCTCGCGCAGGATGTCGCGCGTGTAAGGCTCCAGCTGCGCACTGCCGCTGCGGAACATCGGCCGGTTCTTTTCGTCCACGATCTGGATGCGTAACCCTTCCGTAGTCAGGTCGAGCAGGATCTGGCTCTTGAACTGCTCCAGGTTCTTGTTGCTTTCGATAGCCTGGATGATGTTCTTCTTCAACTGCCGCAGCTGCTCGATCTCTTTCTGTGCCTCCAGCCGCAGGAACTCCTGCTTGGCCGCCTTGAGGTTGATCACTTTCTTCTCCGGCGGCAGTTCGCCCTGCTTCACCTGCCCCTCACTGCGCGTCAGGTCCTGCCCGCCGCCCTTGATGATGCTGGAACTGTCACCGCTGCCCGACCCGCCCATCAACGCCACCTTGAGCGGCGTCTTGAAATACTCCGAGATGCCCTGCAGATCGCCCTTGGAAGTCGAACCCAGCAGCCACATCAGCAGGAAGAACGCCATCATCGCTGTCACGAAGTCGGCATAGGCAATCTTCCACGCCCCGCCGTGATGGCCGCCCGCCACCTTCTTGATGCGCTTGATGACGATGGGGCGTTTGTTCTTGTCGTCAGCCATGATCCGGTTTTGACGTTATCAGCGCTTCTGCTTGACGTGCTCTTCCAGTTCGGCGAAGCCGGGGCGCTCGGTCGAGTTCAGTACCTTGCGCCCGAACTCCACGGCCATCGCCGGCGCGTAACCGTTCAGATTGGCCAGCAGCACGACCTTGGTCGCCTGGAATATCTTGCCGTCCTCATCCGCCTTCTGCTCCAGCAGGCTGGCCAGCGGACCGACGAAACCATAGGCCAGCAGGATGCCGAGGAAGGTACCGACCAGCGCGTGGGCGATCAGTATGCCGAGCTCGGCCGGCGGGATGCCCACCGACTCCATGGTGTGCACCACCCCCATCACCGCCGCGACGATACCGAACGCCGGCATGCCGTCGCCCAGCTTGGCGATGACATGGGAAGGCACCAGCGCCTCGTGATGATGCGTCTCGATCTCCACATCCATCAGGTTCTCGATCTCCATCGCGTTCAGGTTGCCGCTGACCATGATGCGCAGGTAGTCGGTGATGAATTCCACCACGTGATGGTCGGCGAGTATCTTGGGATATTTGCTGAAGATGGCGCTCTCGTGCGGATTCTCCACGTCGCCTTCGATGGACATCATGCCTTCCTTGCGTATCTTGCCCAGCAACTCATACAGCAAGGCCATCAACTCCATGTAGGTGTCCTTGTTGTACTTGGATCCCTTGAACAAGGAAGGGACAGACTTGAAGGTGGCCTTGATCGCCTTCATGTTGTTGCCGACGAAGAAAGCGCCCAGTGCGCCCCCCCCGATCATCAGCAGCTCGAGTGGTTGCCCCAGCGCGCCGAGATGGCCGCCAGCCAGGGCGAAGCCCCCGAAAACGGAGCCGAGAACGACCACATATCCGACGATTATCAGCATCTTTCACCCCTGCGCGAATAAAACGAGTCTTCCACCGTATCCTAGCGGGCGATTTTTGACTGGATTGCATGAACAAACGGGTTTATCTGCAGCTATTCGCGCGATACAGCCCGTGCGTCCCCCTGCCCCCTGGCAGAAACATCGCCGCCTAAGCGGCCATGGCCAGCTCGGCCCGTGCCGCCTTTTTCGTCTTGCCGGCGCGTGACGGCGGGCGGCAGATGCCGCAGCGGTAATCGGCGCACAACTCATGGGTATGCACCACGAACTGCCCGCCGCACTCCTTGCAGCACGTCAGTTGCATCATCCCCGCTTCGAAGAAGCGCACCAGGAACCAGGCGCGGGTGATGCTCAGCACGGGCTCTTCGCCCTCCGGCATCTCGGCCTGCTCCAGATACAGGCGGTAGGCCTTGATCAGGGCCTCCACCCCGGAGACCCCGGCATTCTTCACCAGGAACTGGTGGATGCCCATGAACAGCGAAGCGTGGATGTTCGGCAACCAGCTCATGAACCAGTCGGTGGAATACGGCAGCATGCCCTTGGAAGGCGATTCGCCCTTCACCTCCTTGTAGAGCTTGAGCAGGCGCTCGCGGCTCAGATTGGTCTCTTCCTGCAGCAGCTGCAGTCGTGCGCCCAGATTGATCAGGTCCACCGCGATCTGGATCTCGCGCGCCTCGTTCACCACACTCTTGTTGCGCATGATCGGCTCCTTATGCGGCCAGTGCTTCGACCGGCCGGCCGGCCATCAGGATGGTGGCGTGGGTATGCGCCATCATGCGGTCCTTGTTGTAGTCGGTGACCATGTTCAGCAGCAGCTGCTCATCGAAGCGGAAGCGGCAGAGCAGCATGTTGGCGCCGGCCATCTTCAGCATCTGCGCCGGCGAAAGCCCGTCGATCAACTCGGCCAGCTCTTCGCTGATGCCGAGACGGAAGATCGCGCTGGCCTTGTCGCTGCGTATCATCTGCTGCGCCAGCAGCATGTAGGAAAGATTGATCTCGCGGACTTCTTCATGGATCTGTTTCGTATTCATTTGCACTACTCCCCTTGCTAAAAAATTTGAACTGACCCTGTCCTGATTCGACGGTCGCATTCTGAGTAGGGGCAGGCAAGAAAAAAATCGGAGGTTTTCCGATTTTCGGGTAGGAAAAAATCCTACAAGGCGCACCCATGCCCGTCCGGAACCCTGTCAGGACGGGAGAGGCGTAAAAAGATGGACGATACGTGGATGACGGCAACCAGCCGAATGGGCAGGGCTCCAACGGAAGGCATGATGCTGCGGGCCGGCATCCGCAATCGGGCGAATAGCGGGAGATAACCCGCCCTTTCTCCGGCGGTTCAGTCGGCCAGCTTGTCGCAGCCCTTCTGTGCCAGCCGGCAGGTCAGTTCGTAATCCTTGCGGGCCAGTGCCTTTTCACCCAGGTTCTCATAGGCGATGGCACGACCAAAATACGGCTTGGGGTTCACTCCCATCCGCTTCCGGTCCGCGATCTCGATCGCCTGGGTGAAGGCCAGGACGGCCTGCGCCCATTCCCCTTTGCCGAGCAGTGCGGAGCCGAGGTTGTTATGCGCGAACGGCCATTCCGGGTGCAGTTTTGTCGCCGTGCGCAGATCGGAGATGGCGGAATCATAATCCCCCAGCTTGATGAATTCACTGCCCCGGCTGTAATAAATGCGATAGACACCGGGCAGCTCCTGTTTATCCTCCACCAGTTTGGCGGCGTCGTCCCACAGCATCAATGGATGGGAAAATGAAGCCAGCCGATCCATGGAGATGGGAACCATGGCCAGCGCCACCGCTGCGACCAGGATCGCCGCCATTCGCTTGTCCAACGCCTGCAACAATAAGGGCAGCAGCGCGCAGGCCCCGACTGCCCACAGATAACTGCGG
>JBBIGX010000050.1:0-7049 GCA_037447315.1 Gallionellaceae bacterium
CGACATCCAGGGTTTCCTCGCCCATCTGGTCGGTGACGAGAAGGCCAGGGCCACCTCGACCTCGCGCGCCATCTCCAGCCTCAAGCGCCTGTACCGTTACTTGCTGCGCCAGAATCGGATTGCGCGCGACCCCACCCTGCAGGTGTCCACCCCCAAGCTGCCGCGCAACCTGCCCAAGAGCCTCACCGAAGAGGATGTCGAGTCGCTGCTGAACGCGCCCGATGTGCAGACGCCGCTTGGCATGCGCGACCGCACCATGCTGGAAGTGCTATATGCCAGCGGCCTGCGCGTGTCGGAGCTGGTCGGTCTGACGCTGGCGCAGGTCAGTCTGAACGAAGGTGTGGTGCGCGTGATGGGTAAAGGCCGCAAGGAGCGGCTGGTACCCCTGGGCGAGGAGGCGCTGGACTGGCTGAAGCGTTATCTGTCGGAAGCGAGGCCGCTGTTGCTCGATGGCCGGATGAGTGACGCCATGTTCGTGACGCAGCGCGGCGAGGGCATGACACGCCAGATGTTCTGGTACCTCATCAAGAAGCATGCGCGACAGGCCGGGATGCACAAGCCACTGTCGCCGCATACCCTGCGCCACGCCTTCGCCACGCATCTGCTGAATCATGGCGCCGACCTGCGTGTGGTGCAGATGCTGCTTGGCCATTCCGACATCTCCACCACGCAGATCTATACCCACGTGGCGCGCGAACGTCTGAAGCAACTGCACGCCCGGCACCATCCTCGAGGTTGATGCCATGAGCCAGCACGCGATACCGACCGATGACGGCCGGGTGTTTTACAACATGTCGGGCGCCGACAATCCCTGCCTCGGGTGTGCCGTCTGCTGCATGCACTATCGGGTCTCGTTCTATCACGGGGAACTCGACACGCAGCCCGGCGGATATGTGCCGGCGGAATTGACGCAACAGCTCACGCCCTTCCGTGCTTGCATGAAAGGCACGGAGAAGGGCGGTGGCCGTTGTATCGCACTCGGGGCAGACGGTTTGTGCAGCATCTATGAGCGGCGGCCGTCGGTCTGCCGCGAATTCCCAGCGCTGATGCCGGATGGCTCGATGAATCCCGAATGTCTGCGCTTGCGCGGGCTGTACGGGATAACGGAACGGAAAGGATGAGGAGGATGGTGGTGGTGCGGAGTTTGCAACCGAAGCACTCGCTATTGGGGCCAGCGAGTAACGCTGCGGGTAAATCCGTTGGCGATGCAGGCGAATCAGATATGTGCTTTTTTCCTTTTCGTTTGAGCGCGAGTGTCGGAGGCGACTTGCCGCGAGGCGCGTTTTCCCGCGGCGGGGTTGGCTGACTGACCGGTGGCGGCAGGCTCCACCGCGGCCGGTGTTTTCACTTTCCGGGGTTTGGGAGCTGTCGTTTTCCTTGTCGTTGCGGTCACAGACTTCTTCGACGTCGAGGCCTTGGGTGTTCCCTTCGTCCCGGTGGCGGCTGGATTTGCTGGCTTCGCACGAGCCCTGGTCGGCTTCCTTTTCGTTTCCGGCAATACCTCGGATGTGGCCAGCTCGATGCCGAACACGTCGGCGAGTTGAGCGTCTTCGAGCACCTTGCCCTTGGCTGGCGTTTTCCTGGCGGTGGCTGAAAGTTCCGAGGCCCGCGTGACCAGTTCGCTGGCGTCCACCTGGCGCAGCGTGAAGAGCAGTTCGGGCTGTTCATCCAGACGCGCGCCCACGCCATAGAGCACGGCGGCGACATGCTTGCACATGGTTGCCCAGTCCGGGCAGGAGCAGTTGAGGTGAATGTCCTTGGGCGCCGGGAACAAGCCGGTCTTCGGCTGACAAATGCGCTCCATCACGGCTTTCGAGAGCTTGCCCTGCAATAACTCGACCAGCGAGGCAATGGAACGAGCGCATTCCTTTGCCAGCGACTTCCAGTGTTTTTCCGGCACGGCGGCGATGCCGATTTCGACCTGGTACAGGCTGGATCCCATCACCCGCGCATGCACCTTGCCCGGCTCGATCTTCAGATCGATGACCGAACCGTTGCGCACATAGGCGCGCCCACGCGGCAGCCGGTTCTCGAAGTCGCTGTAGGCTTCTAGGTTGTCGCACCAGGCCTTGGCGAAGGGGGCATCCGGATCCTTGCGGTTCTCGGCCAGGTTGAAGTGCACGCGCCCCACCAGATTCCAGGCGGGATGTTTCGACTTGAGGAAGTCCTGCAGCGATTGGTTGCAGACGGCCAGTTCGCCCTTCACGGCGGACTCGATGTCCGACCAGAGTGCGCGGAGAATTTCCGGTGTCAGATACTCCACGCCCACCATCGGCGGAGCATCCAGGCATAGGGTTTCGAGCGCCCGCGCATCCGGTGCGGCGACAGCAATCTCGCCATCCTCCGGCGTCGCGGTCAGCGCCGTCACGTAACGCGCCGCAAAGTCGCGCCAATAGGCCCACTGCGGCGGCAGCGCGGTGGCGACTTCCGCCGCGCCCAGATGCAGCAGGCCATGACCCGCGCCTTGGGCAAAAGCCGCTGCCAGCCGATCGCTCAGCGCATCGGACAGGGGCGGCGCATCCACTTCGGCCACGGGCAGCAGATGGCCCTTGGGGGTGAGCTGCAGCGTGAGGCAAGCCGAACTCATGCCAGCCCGAAATAACGTTCGAAGAATGCCGCAAGCTTGTTCAGCACCGTCTGCTTCTTCGCTGAGTGGTTGCTGTTCTGCGAGAACCGCGAAACCGGCGGCAGGATTTTCGTGATGGCAGTGCCGGTCACCGGAATCGCCCCGTCGCGGAAGGCATTGTCCATGAATGCACGAGTCGCCTCGGGATTTAAGTTCTCTTCGGCGATGATCTGCTCCAGTTCCTCCGCCTTGCGCTTCACCACGAATGCCTGCCATTGCGCATCCACCTTGGTTTTCGTCGAAACGGAATCCACGAACTGCTCGATGAGGTCCTTCTTGTTGCGCAGGCTGGGGCTGGCATTGACCGCGCGTTCGATGTTGGCGCGGATTTCCTTGTCCTGCCCGCTGCCCTTGGCCTTGAGGTACTTCTCTACCAGCATCAGGATGTAATCGACATTCACCTCGACCTGCTTGATCAGCTCGATCTCGAACACCACATCGTCGTTGATGGTCTCCTTCTCCGCTTCCGCCAGTCTGCGGAAATCCGCATAGAGGTTCAGGTACAGGCTCTGGTAATCCTGGAAATCGCGCTCGCTCAGTATCTCGTTGCCCGCGAAATCGTCGAACGCGGTGAGGATGTTCTTCAGCCGCAGAATCGCGCCGAACAGCTTGATGAACGCCTTTTGCGCCGCCTCCCCGGTGATCGGCTGACCCAGCGGGAACAGCGCCACCAGTTCGGCGATCTTCTTCTGGTATTCGCCGTAATACTCGGCATACGGCTTGAGCAGCACGATGCCCTTGGCGTCCTTGTTGCCGAACAGCGCCAGGGCGTCGTTGGTCTCCTGTTCCAGATTGCGGAAGGAAACGATGTTGCCGTAGGTCTTGACCGAGTTGAGGATGCGGTTGGTGCGGGAGTAAGCTTGGATCAGGCCATGCGCGCGCAGGTTCTTGTCTACCCACAAGGTGTTCAGCGTCGTGGCGTCGAAGCCGGTCAGGAACATGTTGACCACGATCACCAGGTCCAGCTCGCGCTTCTTCAGGCGCTGCGACAGATCCTTGTAGTAGTTCTGGAACTTGTCCGCCGAGGTATCGAAGCGGGTGCCGAACAGCGCGTTGTAATCCTTGATCGCCGCCTCCAGAAAATCGCGCGAGCTTTGATCCAGACCCTCGGTCTCGAACGCTTCCTCGCCCAGCAGGCCGTCCGCATCTTCCTCGTTGGCGGCAAAGCTGTAGATCAGGCCGACCTTGAGGCGCTGCGCCTCGGGCAAGTCTTTCTGCTGCGCGGCGAATTCCGCGTAGTAGCGTTTGGCCGCCTCGATGGATGCCGTGGCGAACAGCGAATTGAACCCGGCCAGCCGCTTGCCGTCGTGCTTGTAGCTGGCGCTGCGCCGGGTCTTCTGGTCGAAGTGTTCGCGGATGTAGCTCACGATCTGCGTGATGCGCTCCGGTGCCAGCAGCGCCCGCTCCGTGTCGATGGCCGACACCTTCTTGTCCTTGACGTTGGGCGCGGTCTTGATGGTGTTGATGTAGTCGATGCGGAACGGCAGCACGTTCTTGTCATTGATGGCATCGACGATGGTGTAAGTATGCAGCCGGTCGCCGAAGGCCTGTTCCGTGGTGCGCCGCAGCGGATTGCCGCTCGTCCCGGCGTTGTCGGCAAAGATCGGCGTGCCGGTGAAACCGAACAGGTGATAGCGTTTGAACACGCGGGTGATCTCGGCGTGCATGTCGCCGAACTGGCTGCGATGGCATTCGTCGAAGATCACCACCACATGCTGGTCATAGACCGGATGCTTCTTGTTCTTGGCCACGAAGCGGGAAAGCTTCTGGATGGTGGTGATGATGATGCGGGCGTTCGGGTCTTCCAGTTGCTTTTGCAGCACCGCCGTCGAGGTGTTGGAGTTGGCCGCACCCTTCTCGAAGCGCTCGTATTCGCGCATCGTCTGGTAATCCAGATCCTTGCGGTCCACCACGAACAGCACCTTGTCGATCTCCGGCAGCGCACGCGCCAGCTGCGCCGCCTTGAAACTGGTCAGCGTCTTGCCGCTGCCGGTGGTGTGCCAGATATAACCGCCAGCGGCGGTCGTGCCCAACTGCTTGTGGTGGGTCGCCGTCACGATGCGTTGCAGGATGCGTTCCGCCGCGACGATCTGGTAAGGCCGCATCACCAGCAGCTTGCGATCCACATCGAACACGCAATAGCGGGTCAGGATGTTCAGCAATGTGTGCTTGGCGAAAAAGGTCTTGGTGAAGCCGGTCAGCTCGGTGATCGGCCGATTCTTCGCGTCGGCCCACCAGCTGGTGAAGGCAAAGCTGTTGGAGGTCTTGCTGCCGCCTTTGCCGCTTCTTCTGCGCTGTTCCGCCAGATGGCCGTCGCGCACGGTGTTGCTGTAATACTTGGTCAGCGTGCCGTTGCTGATGACGAACAGTTGCACGTATTCGAACAGGCCCGAGCCTGCCCAGAAGCTGTCGCGCTGGTAGCGGTTGATCTGGTTGAAGGCCTCGCGGATGTCCACGCCACGCCGCTTCAACTCGATATGCACCATCGGCAAACCGTTCACCAGCACCGTCACGTCGTAGCGATTCGCCCGCGCCGCGCCTTGATCGCCTTGGGGGACTTCGTACTGGTTGATGACCTGCAGGCTGTTGTTGTGGATGTGCTGCTTGTCGATCAGGTAGATATTCTTGATGCTGCCGTCGTCGCGCTTGAGCAACTGCACAGGGTCTTCCTGGATGCGCGCGGTCTTTTCGACGATGCCGTCGTTGGCACCGGCGATGCAGGTGCTGAAGAAGCGCTCCCATTCGGCATCGGAAAATTGCAGCCTGTTCAGTTTCTCCAGCTGGCGGCGCAGGTTGGCGATCAGCTCCGCTTCCGACGTAAGGGGCAGATACTCATAGGCCTGCGCCTGCAACTGCTGGATGAAGGCCTTTTCCAGCTCGGCCTCGGATTGATGGGCCGCTTCCCGTACACCCAGGAATTCGGGCAGGAATTCGGCGACGACCGTGCTCTCGTTGGACAGGGCAATCGGTTCGTAACGGCAGGACTTGAGGTCTTCGCTCATGCCGCAGCCACCCAATGCGCCACTGGCTGCATCAGGAAATCCTCCAGTGCGATGCCGTCCCCGCCTACCAGCAGACTGCGCTGCGGCTTGAATGCCTGCGCGAAGGCTGCCGTTCCCGGGTGGGCCTGGGGCGCGCGGCCGCTTTTCACCTCGATGGCGGTCAGCCGGCGTCCGGCCTGCACGATGAAATCCACCTCGTGATTGCGCTCGCGCCAGTAATGCAGCGCGCACTCGCCGCGCATCGAGGCGTTGGCCAGATGCGCCCCCACGGCGGATTCCACCAGCCGGCCCCAGAACTCGCGGTCTGCGCGCGCCTCGGTCAGGCTGTAACCGCTGAGCGTCGTCATCAACGCGGTATTGAGTACCTGCAACTTGGGGCTGGAGCCCCGGCTGCGCGCCACGTCCCCCGCATACTTGGGCAAGCCGCAGACCATGCCCGCACCCGCCAGCAACTCCAGATAATGCGCCAGCGTGGTGGTATTGCCCGCATCCTGCAACTGGCCCAGCATCTTGGTGTAGGACAGCACCTGGCCGGAGTAGCGGCAGGCCAGTTCGAACAGCCGCCGCAGCAGGGCGGGTTTGTCCACACGCGTGAGCAGCAGCACGTCGCGCGAGATCGAGGTCTCGATCAGGCTGTCCTGGACATAGCGTACCCAGCGCACGGGTTCGGCAATCAGCGGCGCCGCGCCCGGGTAGCCGCCATAGAACACATACTCGTCCAGCGACCAGCCAAAGGCCGCGCGCATCTCCGCCAACGACCAGTGCGATACGGCAATCATCTCGAAGCGCCCGGCCAGGCTCTCCGTCAATCCCCGGGCGATCAGCAGCGGCGCGGAACCGAGCAACACCACCTTGAGCGGACGCCGGGCGCGGGTATCCTCGTCCCACAGGCGTTTTACCGTCTCCGACCAGCCCGGTATTTTCTGGATTTCGTCCAGCACCAGCACCGCCCCCGCCGGGCTCCCGATCGACAGGCGCGCCGCCTCCCACTGCTGGGCGATCCAGTCCGCGCCGCGCAACGTGGGCTCATCCGCGCTGGCATGCCGTACCGGCACTTTCAGCGTTTGCGTGGCCTGCTGCACCAGGGTGGACTTGCCCGTCTGGCGCGGCCCGGCCACCACCTGGATGAAACGGCGCGGCTCACCCAGGCGGGCCGTCAATACGGCGACCTGTGCGCGCTGAAAAGGCGGTTTCTTTTTGCTCGACATATTGAGTATTTTTACTCAACCCATTGAGCGCGACAAGTCAGACCGCCTCCCGAAAGGTCAGCAGACGGTCGCGGTAGTGTTCGTACTGCTGGCGGCGGGCCTTGATTTCGGCGGGCAGGCCCGTGGAGAGGTCATTCACCAAAGCGTCGAACTTGTCGAGGATGGCGACGATGCGGGCTTGTTCTTCTAGAGGTGGGATAGGTACGGAAAAGG
>JBBIGX010000051.1:0-3048 GCA_037447315.1 Gallionellaceae bacterium
ATGGCCAGCAGCGAAAACATCATCAAGAATTTCTTGGCTACGTCGTAACCCCAGCTTACGCTGGCGTTAGCCTTCGCCGGAACTTCGCTTCGCTTCGTTTTCATCTTGGTCTCCTTAAAGGGCGTCCGGGCCGACTTCGCCGGTGCGGATACGGATCACTTGTTCCAGGTCCGACACGAAGATCTTGCCGTCGCCGATCTTGCCGGTTTGGGCCGCCTTCTCGATGGCTTCCAGCACGCGATCCAGCTGTTCGTCGCGGATCGCGGCTTCCAGCTTGATCTTGGGCAGGAAATCCACCACATATTCGGCGCCGCGATACAGCTCGGTGTGGCCCTTCTGGCGGCCGAAACCTTTCACTTCCGTGACGGTGATGCCTTGCACGTCCATCGCCGACAGGGCTTCACGCACCTCGTCCAGCTTGAACGGCTTGATGATTGCAGTGACCATTTTCATCTTCACTCTCCTTGAAAGACGGGGCGGCGCGCCACCCCGGTTCGATTACATCGCACGGGTCAGGGACAGCACCAGCGTGCTCTTGCCCAGTTCGTTGCCCAGCACCGTGTAGGCTGCACCGGCATCGGTGTTGCTCACCGCCACGCCGACGACATAACCGCTGAAGTCCTTGCTCGCGGACAGCTTGTAGTCGGTGTAGCTCAGACCGGCGGAGTTCGCACCCTTGTAGGTCTGCTTGCCGATGTGGCCGCCCAGCGTGACGCCCGTGCCTTCCATCGTGTAGCTGGCGTTCAGTTCGGCGTAGGTGGAGCCGGCCGCATCGGCGACGCCGAACAGGTCACCCAGGCTGTAGGACAGCTTGGCGGTGACGATGGAATAGCTGATCGCACCATAGATTTCGTTGGTGTCGGCCTTGGTGGATGTACCGTATTCGCCCGGATAGTTGTAACGCAGGAAACCGGCGTCATAACCGAAGTCACCGGCCGTACCCTTGTAACCGACATAGGTGTCGATCTCGGTGCCGGAGTTGGGGATGCCGATATCGCCCAGCCAGCTGATGCTGGAAGCCCACACGCCGGCATACAGGCCGCTGGCGTGCGACAGGTCGAAACCGCCTTGCACTGTGGGATTCTTGCCGGTCTGCGAGATGCCGCGATACAGGTAATTGCTGGCCAGGGTCACGTTGGAGCTGAACGACAGGTCGTCAGCGGAAGCGGAAGCGGCGAACGACGCAGCCAGGGCAGCGACAATCAGTTTCTTCTTAAACATGGTCTTTCCTTTCGTTTGGGTTTCAAGGCGGGACAAAAGTATCCACGCCATCCTTACAGCACCTTCCGTGCCAATCCTCGAAAACCCATCAACGGCGGGATTTGTGTCGATTGGCCGAAAAACCATGCACGGCGATGGTGCACCGGGAAAGCGCGGTCGCCGAATGCGGTGCACAGTGTTGGTGCGGCATCGCAGGGCGGTTTTGGTACACTGCGGCCACATGCCCAACAAGGAGAAACAACATGCTGAATGCGAAGTTCTTTGAAGAGATGTCGACCAAGTTGAACGAGCTGGTGGCCAGCGGCCCCGCCAAGGATTTCGAGAAGAACGCCCGCGCGTTGCTGGCGCAGGGCTTTGCGAAGCTCGATCTGGTCACGCGCGAGGAATATGAAGTGCTAGCTGCGCGCATCGAGAAGCTGGAAGCGCGCCTCGCCGCACTGGAGTCACACAAGTAGTCCATCATGAGCCTTGCTGTCCTGTACAGCAGAGGTCTCTCCGGCATGGAGGCGGCGCAGGTCACCGTCGAGGTGCATCTCGCCAACGGCCTGCCGCAGTTCAACATCGTCGGCCTGCCCGAGGCCGAGGTGAAGGAGAGCAAGGATCGCGTGCGCGCCGCCCTGCAGAACTGCCAGTTCGACTTCCCCGCGCGTCGCATCACCGTCAACCTCGCGCCCGCCGACCTGCCCAAGGAGAGTGGGCGTTTCGATCTGCCCATCGCCATCGGCATCCTCGCCGCCTCGGGGCAGATACCCGCCGACAGATTGAATGAGTACGAGTTCGCCGGTGAACTCGCGCTGACCGGTGAACTGCGGCCCATACGCGGCGCACTGGCGATGACCTACCGCGCGGCGGACAGCGGGCGCGCTTTCATCCTGCCGCAGACGAATGCACCGGAAGCCGCGCTGGTGGACGATGCCGTGGTCTATCCGGCACAGAATCTGTTGCAGGTCGCCGCGCACCTGGCCGGGCGCGAGCCGCTGGCACGCTTCATCCCGCAGACCGAGGGCGTCGCGCCGCATTATCCAGACATGTGCGAAGTGAAGGGGCAAAGCGCCGCCAAGCGCGCGCTGGAAGTCGCTGCCGCAGGTGGGCATTCGGTGTTGATGAGCGGCCCACCCGGTACTGGCAAGAGCATGCTGGCGCAGCGCTTCCCCGGCATCCTGCCGGCGATGACGCAGCAGGAAGCGCTGGAGAGCGCGGTCATGCAGTCGCTGGGCGGTGCGTTCGATGTGAGTCGCTGGAAGACGCGCCCCTACCGCTCACCGCACCATACGGCTTCCGCCGTGGCACTGGTGGGTGGCGGCAGCAACCCGCGCCCCGGCGAGATCTCGGTCGCCATGCATGGCGTGCTGTTCCTCGACGAGCTGCCCGAGTTCGACCGCAGCGTACTGGAAGTGTTGCGCGAACCGCTGGAGAGCGGACGCATCACCATCTCGCGCGCGGCGCGGCGCGCCGATTTCAAGGCCCAGTTCCAGCTCATCGCGGCGATGAATCCCTGCCCCTGCGGCTACCTCGGCCACTACAACGGCAAATGCCGCTGTACGCCGGACCAGGTGGCGCGCTATCGCGGCAAGATTTCCGGCCCCTTGCTCGACCGCATCGACATCCAGATCGAGGTGCCCGCCGTGCCGCAGGAGGACCTGCTGAAGCAATCCGATGGCGAAAGCAGCGCTACGTTGCGGCAACGCGTGGAAGCCGCGCGCCAGCGCCAGCTCGAGCGCCAGGGCAAACCCAATGCCCAGCTCTCGGTGACCGAGATCGACGCACATTGTGCGCCGGATGCGCAGGGAGAAGCGCTGCTGCGCCAGGCCATGATGCGGCTCGATC
>JBBIGX010000051.1:3109-6993 GCA_037447315.1 Gallionellaceae bacterium
GCGAGCGCGGAGATCCGCACCGCGCATATCGCCGAGGCGGTGCAATACCGCAGGATGGATAAAGCGGATTGAACGGGGCAGCCGACCTTGGGCAGGTTGGCCAGCGAAGCGCGCAACAACTCTTCCGGATAACTGTGGTCGTCCAGTTGACCGGCGAAATACCTGTCGTAGGCCGCCATGTCGTCGCTCGTTTCCTTGCGGCGCAGCCCCTCGTCGATGCAGGCGGGGGCGCATGTTAGAATCCGCGCTCGTTTTTTGAGCTCCGGATCATGGGCCACCCGATAGAGAAACTCCTCCAGCAACGCATCCTCATCCTCGACGGTGCCATGGGCACCATGGTGCAGCGCCACAAGCTGACGGAGGCCGACTATCGCGGCGAGCGTTTCAAGGACTGGCCCAAGGACCTCAAGGGCAACAATGACCTGCTGGTCATCACCAAGCCCGAGGTCATCAAGGGCATCCACTGCGAATACCTGGCGGCGGGGGCGGACATCATCGAGACGGATACCTTCGGCGCCAACGCGACCACGCTGCACGCCTACGGCATGGAGTCGCTGAATTACGAACTGAATTACGCTGGTGCGAAGCTGGCGCGCGAAGCCTGCAATGAGTTCGCTACACCGGACAAGCCACGCTTCGTCGCCGGCGTGCTCGGCCCCACCGACAAGACCGCAACCATCTCGCCCGACGTGAACGACCCAGGTGCGCGCAACATCACCTTCGATGAACTGGTGGCCGACTATGCCGAAGCCACGCGCGGCCTGATGGACGGCGGCGCGGACCTGATCCTGATCGAGACCATCTTCGACACGCTGAACGCCAAGGCTGCGATCTTCGCGGTGCAGCAGGTGTTCGAGCAGCGCGGCGAGACGCGTCCCATCATGATCTCCGGTACCATCACCGACACCTCGGGGCGGACATTGAGCGGCCAGACAGTCGAAGCCTTCTACAACTCGCTGGCGCATGCCAAGCCGCTCTCCATCGGCCTCAACTGCGCCTTAGGCGCGGAAGAACTGCGCCAGTACGTGGCCGAGCTGTCGCGCGTCGCCAACTGCTACGTGTCGGCGCACCCGAATGCCGGCTTGCCCAACCCGCTCGCGCCCACCGGCTACGACGACACGCCGGAGAACATGGCGGGCCACATCAAGGAGTGGGCCGAGAGCGGCTTCCTCAACATCATCGGCGGTTGTTGCGGCACCTCACCGGCGTTCATCAAGGCCATCGCCGAGACGGTGCAGGACATCGCACCGCGCCAGATTCCGAGCAATCCGGTCGAGTGCCGCCTGTCCGGGCTGGAGCCGTTCAACATCGGCGATCAGTCGCTGTTCGTCAACGTCGGCGAGCGCTGCAACGTGGCCGGATCGGCCAAGTTCAAACGCCTCATCATGGAAGGCCAGTACGAGGAAGCGCTGGAGATCTGCAAGCAGCAGGTCGAAGCGGGCGCGCAGGTCATTGACATCAACATGGACGACGCCATGCTGGACGGCAAGGCCGCCATGGTGAAGTTCCTGAATCTCATCGCCTCCGAGCCGGACATCAGCAAGGTGCCGGTGATGATCGACTCCTCCAAGTGGGAGATCATCGAGGCGGGCTTGAAGTGCGTGCAGGGCAAGTCCATCGTCAACTCCATCTCGTTGAAGGAAGGCGAGGAGAACTTCATCAAGTACGCCGAGCTGGTGAAGCGTTACGGTGCGGCCGCCGTAGTGATGGCCTTCGACGAGAAAGGCCAGGCCGACACCTACGCGCGCAAGACCGAGATTTGCAAGCGCAGCTACGACATTCTGGTGAACAAGGTCGGCTTCCCGCCCGAAGACATCATCTTCGACCCGAACATCTTCGCCATCGCCACCGGCATCGAAGAGCACGACAACTATGCGGTGGACTTCATCGAGGCTACGCGCTGGATACGCACCAACCTGCCTTATGCCAAGGTCAGCGGCGGCGTGTCCAACGTCTCGTTCAGCTTCCGTGGCAACGAGCCGGTGCGCGAAGCGATCCACACCGTGTTTCTGTATCACGCCGTCAAGGCGGGCATGAACATGGGCATTGTCAACGCCGGCCAGCTCGGCGTGTACGAGGAGCTGCCGAAAGACCTGCGCGAAGCGGTCGAGGACGTGGTGCTGAACCGCAGCAAAGACGCGGGCGAGAAGCTGGTCGCGCTGGCGGAGAACTTCAAGGGCGGCGGCAAGGCGCAGGTGGAAGACCTGGAATGGCGCAAGGGCACGGTGCAGGAACGCCTGACCCACGCGCTGGTGCACGGCATCACCACCTTCATCATCGAGGACACCGAAGAAGCGCGCCTGCAAGCTGCACAGCCGGTGGACGTGATCGAAGGCCCGCTGATGACCGGCATGAACGTGGTTGGCGACCTGTTCGGCGCGGGCAAGATGTTCCTGCCGCAGGTGGTGAAATCGGCGCGCGTGATGAAGCAGGCCGTGGCCCACCTCGTGCCCTATATCGAGGCCGAGAAGGCCAAGTTCGGCGACACCAAACCCAAGGGCAAGATCCTGATGGCGACCGTGAAGGGCGACGTGCACGACATCGGCAAGAACATCGTCACCGTGGTGTTGCAGTGCAACAACTTCGAAGTCATCAACATGGGCGTGATGGTGCCGTGCGAGGAGATCCTCAAGACCGCGCGCGAACACAACGTGGATATCATCGGTCTCTCCGGCCTGATCACCCCCTCGCTGGAAGAGATGGCGCACGTAGCAAAAGAGATGGAGCGCCAGGGCTTCAAGGTGCCGCTGCTGATCGGCGGTGCCACGACGTCGCGTGTACATACTGCCGTGAAGATCGCACCGAACTACCCGAGCGGTACCGTGGTGTACGTCACCGATGCTTCAAGAGCCGTGGGCGTGTGCAGCAACCTGCTGTCCGAAACGCTGAGCGCCAACTACATCGCGGAAGTGAAGGCCGACCAACAGGCGGCGCGCGACCAGCACGAAGGCAGGCAGGGCAAGGCGGTGCTGGTGCCGCTGGCTGAAGCGCGTGCGCATGGACTGAAGACCGACTGGAAGCAGTATGTACCGCCCAAGCCCAAGTTGCTCGGCGTGCAGAAACTGGAGAACTATCCGCTCGATATCCTCGTGGACTTCATCGACTGGACGCCGTTCTTCCAGGCTTGGGAACTGGCCGGACGCTATCCTAAGATATTGCAGGACGAAGTGGTCGGTGCAGAAGCGGCCAAGCTGTTCGCCGATGCACAGGCCATGCTGAACAAGATCGTCAAAGAGAAGTGGCTCACCGCCAACGCCGTGTTCGGCCTGTTCCCCGCCAATACCGTAACTGTTAATGGAATACCGGGCGACGACATCGAAATTTACACCGATGAGAAGCGCAATAAAGTCGCGATGACCTGGCACAACCTGCGCCAGCAGACCAAGAAACCCGCCGACATCCCCAACTACTGCCTGGCCGACTACATCGCGCCCAAGGATAGCGGCGTGCAGGACTACATCGGCGGCTTCGCGGTGACTGCGGGCATCGGCATCGAAAAGAAGATGCAGGAGTTCGAAAAGGCCAACGACGACTACAGCGCCATCATGCTGCAAGCACTGGCTGACCGTCTGGCCGAAGCCTTCGCCGAACACCTGCACCTGCGCGTGCGCCGCGAGTTCTGGGGCTATGCCTCAGATGAAGCGTTGAGCAACGACGATCTCATCGCCGAAAAATACCGCGGCATCCGCCCCGCCCCTGGCTATCCTGCTTGCCCCGAGCACAGCGAGAAAGGGCCGCTGTTCGAGCTGTTGCAAGCGACGAAGAATGCTGGTATCACGCTGACAGAGAGTTTCGCCATGCTGCCCACCGCTGCCGTTTCCGGCTTCTACATCTCGCACCCCGACGCAAAGTACTTCGCGACCGGCAAGGTGGACAAGGATCAG
>JBBIGX010000052.1:0-6908 GCA_037447315.1 Gallionellaceae bacterium
CCTTCACCGTGGACAGGCGGGGATAGAGGAACAGCAGCGCCACCGTACCCAGCACGCCGGCGCCGATGGAGGAGATGGTGACCAGCACGCCGACCACGGCGCCGGTGGCGATGGTGGCCGCCGTCAGATGACGGTGATGCAGCAGCGAGACGGCGCCTTGGTCGCGTTGCGCCAGTTTCAGGATGCGATCCTTGAACAGCAGCGCCGCAGCGGTCAGCAACAGGGCGATGCTGAGCACGCCAGTCACCAGCCCTTTCAGGGATTTCTCATCCAGCCCGAGAAACTTGAACAGGGCGATGGTGAACAATGCGGCCGGCAGACTGCCCAGGGCGAGCAGGCCGACGATGCGCCACTCCACCGAACCGTTCTTGCTGTGCACCCAGCCGCCCAGCGCTTTGGTGAGGGAAGCATACAGCAGGTCGGTGCCGACTGCCGTGGCGGGAGACACGCCGAAGAACAGCACCAGCAGGGGCGTCATCAGCGAGCCGCCGCCGACGCCGGTCACCCCGACGATCAGCCCGACCAGAAAGCCGGAAACGGTATAAAGCCAGTCCATGTTCGCCTCGTTCCTTTCGAATGAGGCGCATTAGGTTTTTCTCTTTATATTACTAAATACTTTTATGTTAGTATTTCATAACCAATTCTTATATTGATGACCGCCATGAACCTCCAGCAACTGAGATACCTGAACCAGATCGTACGCTGCAATCTGAACATCTCGGATGCCGCCGCGGCGCTCTACACCTCGCAGCCCGGCGTGAGCAAACAGATCAAACTGCTGGAAGAGGAACTGGGCATCGACATCTTCGTGCGCAACGGCAAACGCATCGTGGCCATCACCGAACCGGGCAAAGCCGTGGTCGGGATCGCCCAGCGCGTGCTGCGCGAGACGGAGAACCTGAGGCAGGTCGGACAGGAATTCCGGCAGCAGGACAGCGGCGCGCTCACCATCGCCACCACGCACACCCAGGCGCGCTATGCATTGCCGCCGGTGGTCAAAGCGTTCACCCAGGCCTATCCCGGCGTGAAACTCAGCCTGCACCAGGGCAGTCCGACCCAGATTGCCGAACAGGTGCTGAGCGGCGAAGTGGACATCGGCATCGCCACCGAAAGTCTGGCGCTCTACGACGAGCTGGTCACCCTGCCCTGTTACGAATGGCACCACTGCGTGGTCGTGCCGCCGAAACATCCGCTGCTGGACGAGAAACGGTTGACGCTGAAGAAACTGGCGCAATATCCCATCATCACCTACGACTTCGCCTTCACCGGCCGCAACAAGATCAACCAGGCGTTCAGCGATGCGGGCATAGCCCCCAACATCGCGCTCACCGCCATCGACGCCGATGTGATCAAGACCTATGTGGAATTGGGGCTGGGCGTGGGCATCGTGGCACAGATGGCCTTCATCCCTGATCGCGACCCCCACTTGCGCATGATAGACGCCGGCCACCTGTTCCAGCCCAGCACCACGCGCATCGCCATCCGCCAGAACCAGTATCTGCGCGGCTTCGGCTACCACTTCATCGAACTGTTCGCACCGCACCTGACGCGCGATGTCGTGGTGCAGGCCTTGCACCTGACGCGGTAGACGACACCCCGATTCAGGCGCTCTGACCGGCCTGATGCCGTTCGATCACGCCGTCGATGAACTTGCGCAGGAAGCCTTCGGTCTGTGCGCTGTGGAAGCGGTCGATCTCCACGCCATGGCTGTAGGCGACCACGGTGGGGAAACCTCGCACCTTGTGGCGACCGGCAATCTTCATGTTCTCGTCGGCATCGACGATGCCGAGATAGAACTTGCCGTCGTACTCGAACACCATCTTGTGCAGCAGCGATCCCAGCACCTTGCACGGTCCGCACCAGTCCGCACTGATGTCCATCAACACCGGCATCTGGTGCGAGCGCGCCACCACCAGCTCTTCGAATGTGTCCTCTTAAACGTTGTAGGAATAGTCGCTCATCGTTCAACTCCATGGAAAATCAGTTCACGCTGCGCTTGTAGAAATCGCGCGGACGGAAGCCCAGCACGAACAGCACGCCGAAATAGGCCGCCACGCCCCCGGTCACCAGCGCGGACAGATGCAGGATGCGCGCCCAGCCGCGCGCTTCCAGCCAGTGCGCCTCGCCGCCCATGCCGAACCACAACCCCAGCCCCAGCCCCAGCAGCGCGATGGACAGCTTGAGGAAGAATTTCGCCCAGCCTGGTTCCGGCCGATAGATGCCGCGCTTCTTCAGGAAGAAGAACAGGATGGCGGAGTTCATGCAGGCGGCAAGGCCGATGGACAGCGCCAGCCCGGCATGCGCCAGATCGAGCACGAACACGAACAGCAGGTTCATCGCCTGCGTCGCCAGCAGGGTGACGATGCCGATCTTCACCGGGGTCTTGATGTCCTGCTTGGCGTAGAAACCCGGCGCAAGGATCTTCACCAGGATCAGGCCGATCAGCCCCACGCTGTAGCCGACCAGTGCATTGCGCGACATCAGCACGTCGTGCGCGGTGAACTCGCCGTGCTGGAAAAAGGTCGCCAGCAGCGGCGTGGCGATCATGCCCAGCGCCAGCGCGGCGGGCAGCGCCAGCAGGAAGGTCAGGCGCAGTCCCCAGTCCAGCAGTTTCGAATACTCGGCCGTATCGCCGTTGGCATGCAGCTTGGAGAGCGAAGGCAGCAGGATGGTGCCCAGCGCCACGCCCAGCAAGCCGGTGGGGAACTCCATCAGGCGGTCGGCGTAATACAGCCAGGACACGCTGCCCGCGACGAGGAAGGAGGCGAAGATGGTGTTCAGGATGAGGCTGATCTGCGCGATGGAGACGCCGAACACCGCCGGCCCCATCTGTTTAATGACGCGCCACATGCCTTCGTCTTTCAGACTGAAGCGGATGGCGGGCAGCATGCCGATCTTCTTCAGGAACGGCAACTGGAACGCGAGCTGCACGATGCCGGCGACGAACACCGCCCAGGCCAGCGCCAGGATGGGCGGATGAAAATAGGGCGCGGCCCACAGCGCGCCGCCGATGAAACAGACGTTGAGCAACACGGGCGCGAACGCCGGCACCCAGAATTTGTTGTAGGTGTTGAGGATGCCCGCCGCGACCGCCACCAGCGAGATGAAGAAGATGTAGGGCGATGTGATGCGCAGCAGTTGCACGGTGAGGTCGAATTTCGCCGGATCGGCCGCGAATCCCGGTGCACTTATATATATAAGAATGGGCGCAGCGATGATGCCGACCAGCGTGACCCCGAACAGGATCAGCGCCAGCAGGGTGGTGACATGGTCCACCAGCAATTTGGTCTCGTCGTGCCCGCGCCGGTTGCGGTATTCGCCGAAGATGGGCACGAAGGCCTGCGAGAACGCCCCCTCGGCGAACAGCCGGCGCAGCAGGTTGGGCAGCTTGAAGGCGACGAAGAAGGCATCGGTGGTCGCCCCCGCGCCGAACACGCGCGCGATCAGCACGTCGCGCACGAAGGCCAGGATGCGGGAAACCAGGGTCAGACTGCTGACCGTGGCGAGCGCCTTGAGCAGATTCATGCCTTATCCGCCATTTGCAAGGGACTTTCCGGGGATATGAAAACGGCGCGCATTGTAGCACCGCCCCCGGACGGCCCATGGACAGCGGCGAAAACTATTCCTTGCAAAAGGCGGGAGCGGTACCTATAATGCGCGCCTTTTTACGCAAGCCAAATTTCCAGGAGTCACAACATGGCCAATACCGCACAAGCGAGAAAACGCGCGAAACAGGCAGTCAAACGGCATGCGCACAACAGCGCCCTGCGTTCCGAGATGCGCACCGCGATCAAGAAAGTGATCAAGGCGATCGCGACCGGCGACAAGGCTGCCGCGCAAGCCCAGTTCCAGGCTTCCACCAGCGTGGTGGATTCCATCGCCGACAAGAAGATCATCCACAAGAACAAGGCAGCACGTCACAAGAGCCGATTGTCCGCCGCGATCAAGGCGATGGCCTGATACACAGCAGACGACGCAAGACTGCGACAAAAGGCCGACGCCGCAGTCGGCCTTTTTTGTTTTAAGCTGCAGCACAGGGGGATTATTGATGTCGCACCTGATGAACACATATGCCAGACAACCCGTCGCCTTCACACACGGTGAAGGCGCCTGGCTCTTCGACGGCAACGGCAAGCGCTACCTGGATGCGCTGGCCGGGGTCGCCGTGAACACCCTGGGCCATGCCCATCCCGCCCTCACGGCAGCGCTGACCGCCCAGATCGGCAAACTGATCCACGTCTCCAACATCTACCAGATCACCGAGCAGGAACGTATCGCCGACAAGCTGTGCGAGCTGTCCGGTATGCAGGAAGTCTTCCTGTGCAACTCGGGCTGCGAGGCGAATGAGGCGGCGATCAAGCTGGCGCGTATGTACGGCCACAGCAAGGGCATCGAGCTCCCCAACATCATCGTGATGGAGAAGTCGTTCCACGGCCGCACGCTGGCCACCCTCTCCGCCACCGGCAACCGCAAGGTGCAGGCCGGCTTCGAACCGCTGGTGAAGGGCTTCGTGCGCGTACCCTACGACGATCTCGCCGCAGTCGAGCAGGTCGCCACCCACAATCCGGATGTGGTGGCGGTGCTGGTCGAGCCGGTGCAGGGCGAAGGCGGCATCCGCACGCCCAATGCCGCTTACCTGCAAGGCCTGCGCCGGATCTGCGACGCCAACGGCTGGCTGCTGATGCTGGACGAGGTGCAGAGCGGCATCGGCCGCACCGGCAAGTGGTTCGCCCACCAGCACACCGGCATCCTGCCGGACGTGATGACGCTGGCCAAAGGTCTGGGCTCGGGCGTGCCGGTCGGCGCCTGCCTCACTGCTGGCAAGGCGGCGGGCACCTTCAAGCCGGGCAATCATGGTTCAACCTTTGGCGGCAACCCGTTGGCGTGCACCGCCGCGCTGACCACGCTGGAGATCATGGAGAAGCACAAATTGCTGGACAACGCCGCCACGCAGGGCGCCTGGATCAGGCAGCAATTGCTGGAGCGGCTGGGTAACGCAAAAGGCGTGGTCGCCGTACGCGGTTCGGGCCTGATGATCGGCATCGAGCTGGACCGGCCGTGCGGTGCGCTGGTCGGCCAGGCACTGGAACACGGACTGCTGATCAACGTCACCGCCGACAGCGTGGTGCGCCTGTTGCCGCCGCTGATCTACACGCAAACAGAATCGCAGCAGCTGGTAGACAGTCTGTGCCCGCTGGTCACAGACTTCCTGGCGCAGGAGTGAACATGAGCGACAAGACCGTCAAGCATTTTAGCTCCGACATCACGCCCGCAAGCGGGCATGAGTCTGCACTGAAATGCGTAAAGCATTTTTTGCAGTTCAAGGACTTCACGCGCGAAGAGTTCGAATACCTGTTCGAGCGCACACGCATCATCAAGGAACGCTTCAAGCGCTACGAGAAATACTGGCCGCTGGAAGACCGCACACTGGTGATGATCTTCGAAAAAGCCAGCACGCGCACGCGCCTCTCGTTCGAGGCCGGCATGCACCAGCTCGGCGGCTCCGCCATCTACCTCAACACGCGCGACTCGCAGCTCGGCCGCGGCGAGCCGGTGGAAGATGCCGGGCAGGTGATTTCGCGTATGAGCGACATCGTCATGATCCGCACCTTCGAGCAGGACATCATCGAGCGCTTCGCGCGCAACTCGCGCGTGCCGGTCATCAACGGCCTGACAAACGAATACCACCCCTGCCAGGTACTGGCCGACATCTACACCTATGTCGAGCACCGCGGCAGCATCACCGGCAAGACCGTGGCCTGGATCGGCGACTCGAACAACATGTGCAACACCTGGCTGCAGGCGGCAGAGATCCTCGACTTCAACGTCCACGTCTCGACCCCGCCCGGTTACGAAGTGGAACCGGAGCGTGCCGGGCTGTACGGCACCGACCATTTCGAGGAATTCAAGGACCCGATGGATGCCGCACGCGGCGCCGACCTGGTCACCACCGACGTGTGGACCTCGATGGGCTGGGAAGCCGAGAACGAGGAGCGCCTGAAGGATTTCGCCGACTGGCAGGTGGATGGCGACATGATGCGCGTCGCTGCCAAGGATGCGCTGTTTATGCACTGCCTGCCCGCGCACCGTGGCGAAGAGGTCAGCGCAGAAGTCATCGACGGCCCGCAAAGCGTGGTGTGGGATGAGGCAGAGAACAGACTGCATGTGCAGAAGGCGCTGATGGAATACCTGCTGCTGGGCAAGATCGCCAAATAATCGTTGGCCGGAGCGACGCATGAAAGACTCCCTGAAGCCGGGCCTGCGTTACGAGCACCGCTTCGTCATCCCGCCAACCAAGACGGTGCCCGCGCTGTATCCCGAGTCGCCGGAGTTCCAGGCCATGCCCGGGGTGTTCGCCACCGGTTTCATGGTGGGCTTTCTGGAATGGGCGTGCATCATGTGCCTCAAGCCGCATCTGGACTGGCCGCAGGAGCAGTCGCTCGGCACCCACATCAATGTGAGTCACGAAGCGCCCACTCCGCCGGGGCTGGAAGTGACGGCGATGGTCGAAGGCGCTGCGGTCGACGGTCGGCGCGTGACCTTCTCGGTCTCGGCGCATGACGGCGTGGACACCATCGCGCGCGGCACACACGAACGCTTCGTCATCGACAGGGCACGCTTCGACGACAAGATACGCAACAAGCGCGAAAGCGCAAAGAAAAATTAAACTTACTATCGACAGGAACCTCATGAGCGACATCAAGAAAGCCGTCCTCGCCTACTCCGGCGGACTCGACACCTCGGTCATCCTCAAGTGGCTGCAGGACACCTACCAGGGCTTCGAGGGCAAGTACCATTCCCTGGAAACCTACGGCCGCTACCTCACCGCCCTCGCCAAGCGGGGCAAACTCGACCCAGTCATCGGCCGCGACGAGGAGATCCGGCGCGTCATCCAGGTGCTGAGCCGG
>JBBIGX010000053.1:0-6832 GCA_037447315.1 Gallionellaceae bacterium
GCCGCTGGACCTGAACATCGCCAAGTGCCGCATGATGGTGGCGGTGCCGCAGGGGTTCGACTATGCGTCGGCCGTGCAGCAGGGCGCGCGCCTGCGCGTGGCGACCAAGTACGTGAAGACCGCGCGCGAGCACTTCGCTTCCAAGGGCGTGCATGTTGACCTCATCAAGCTGTACGGCTCGATGGAGCTGGCGCCACTGGTCGGTCTGTCCGATGCGATCGTCGATCTGGTCAGCAGCGGCGCGACCCTGAAGGCCAACAATCTCGTGGCGGTGGAAGAGATCGTGCAGATCTCTTCGCGCCTGGTGGTGAACCAGGCCTCGCTGAAACTCAAGCGCGCGACCATCCAGCCCATGCTGGATGCCTTTGCCGGAGTCCTCCCATGAACATCACTCGTCTTTCTACCGCGCAAGCCGATTTCGATGCACGCCTGACCACCTTGCTGGCCTTCGAGGAGACGGCCGACGAGAAGCTGGAGGCCACTGTCGCCGCCATTCTGGCGGACGTGAAGAAACGCGGCGACACCGCAGTGCTCGAAAACACGCGCCGGTTCGATCGCCTGCCGCTGGCCGATGCTGCTGCCATGGAGCTGCCCAAGGCGGAACTGAAAGCGGCTTTCGACAGCCTGCCCGATGAGCAGAAGGTGGCGCTGGAGCAGGCGGCGCAGCGCGTCAAGTCTTATCACCAGAAACAGTTGCAGACCTCGTGGACTTACGCGGATGAGGATGGCACCCTGCTCGGTCAGCAAGTCACGCCGCTCGACCGCGTGGGCTTGTATGTGCCGGGTGGCAAGGCGGCCTATCCTTCTTCCGTGCTGATGAACGCATTGCCGGCCAAGGTGGCGGGCGTGGCCGAGCTCATCATGGTGGTGCCGACGCCGGATGGCACGAAGAACCAACTGGTGCTGGCGGCCGCTTTCCTGTGCGGCGTGGATCGTGTGTTCACCATCGGCGGGGCGCAGGCGGTGGCCGCGCTGGCCTATGGTACGGCCACCATCCCCAAGGTGGCCAAGATCGTCGGCCCCGGCAACGCCTATGTGGCCTCGGCCAAGCGCCGTGTGTTCGGGGTGTGCGGCATCGACATGATCGCCGGGCCGTCCGAGATCCTGGTGATCTGCGACGGCGGCACCGACCCGGACTGGGTGGCGATGGATCTGTTCTCGCAGGCCGAGCATGACGAACTGGCGCAGGCCATCCTGTTGTCGCCGGATGCGGATTTCATCGCAGCGGTGGCAAAGAGCGCCGACAGGCTGCTGGAACAGATGCCGCGCAAGGACATCATCCGCACCGCGCTGGAGAATCGCGGGGCGCTGATCCATGTCGCCGATATGGACGAGGCCTGCCGCATCAGCAATCGCATCGCGCCCGAACATTTGGAACTGTCGGTGGCCGAGCCGCAGGCCTGGCTGCCCAAGCTCAAACATGCCGGCGCCATCTTCATGGGGCGCTACACCTCTGAATCGCTGGGGGATTATTGCGCCGGGCCGAACCATGTGCTGCCCACCTCGGGTACGGCGCGTTTCTCCTCGCCGCTGGGGGTGTATGACTTCCAGAAGCGCAGCAGCCTGATCCAGGTCTCGCCGGCGGGCGCGCAGAAGCTGGGGGCGATCGCCGCCACCCTGGCTTTCGGCGAAGGTTTGCAGGCGCATGCCCAGTCGGCGCTGTACCGGAAAGGCCGTTGAAAGTTTAGGTTGTGTCCCGGGCCGGATTTGGATAGAATCCGCGCCTCATTTTTGGAACCGGTTGGAGTTTAATCATGGCACGCGTCTGTCAAGTCACGGGAAAAGGCCCTCGAGTAGGCAACAATGTTTCCCACGCGAACAACAAAACCAAGCGTCGTTTCTTGCCGAATCTGCAACGTCGCCGTCTGTGGGTCGAATCTGAAAACCGTTGGGTGTCCCTGCGCCTGACCAATGCCGCACTGCGCACCATCGACAAGAACGGCATCGATGCCGTGCTGTTCGAGATGCGCGCCCGTGGCGAGAAGGTATAAAGGAGAAACATCATGGCAGCCAAAGGCGGACGCGAAAAGATCAAGCTGGAATCCTCTGCGGGGACCGGCCACTTCTACACCACCAGCAAGAACAAGCGCACCACTCCGGAAAAGCTCGAATTCATGAAGTTCGATCCGGTGGCGCGCAAGCACGTGACATACAAGGAAACCAAGCTGAAGTGATTCAGCCGGAGGTCCGATAAAAAAGCCCGCATTTGCGGGCTTTTTTTATCGCGACTGCGGCGTGCCGGATTCAGGCGGCGATCCAGTCCTGTGCCTGGCGGTAGTCGCTGAAAGCGCGGATGTCGGCATCCACGAACAGGCGCGACAGCCAGGCTTGCCAGGTCAGCCACTGGTCGTCAGTGACCACGGCAATCTTGCCGAAATCGTGACTGTGGTCGCGGCTGAAGAATTTGATCTCTTCCCACGCCACATCCGGCGTGTAGGACAGCATGCCGCGCAGGTCGAACACCAGGTTCACGTCCTTCCCACCCTTGAGCTTGTACAAGGCGTGGTCTTCGAACTGTTTGAAATCGGCCAGCGTGAATTCGCCCATCACGGCGATATTGACCAGATCTTCTTTATCCTGGATGGTGATCATGAGTGCTTGTCCTGATGCGTGGGAGACAGTTTCAAGCTTAACACACCGCTGGCGATGATGAGCGCGATGCCAAGCCATGCTGCGGCATCCAGACTTTCGTTCCAGAACAGCAGGCCGAACAGGGCGGAGAACACGATGGTGGAATAGGCGAGACTGCCGACCACCAGTGTCTGGCCGGTGCGATAGGCGCGTGTCATGAACAGCTGGGCGAAGGTGGCCGAAGCGCCGATGGCGGCGAGCAGCGGCAGATCGGACAGGGCGAGGGCATGCAAGGTGTCCGTCAGCATCCAGACGGCGCTGGCAAGGGTGGCGATCAGGTTGAAGTAGAACACCACGCGCATGCCGGATTCGCCCAGTACGCCGAGATGGCGCACGTTCAGCAGTGCGATGCCAGCGAGGAAGCCGGAGGCCAGGCCCAGCAGACCATCCGCGAATTGCTCCTGTTCCAGTGTGGGGTGCAGCAGCAGGACGACACCGGCGAAGCCCAGCGTCAGCGCGCTGCTCAGCGGTAGGTGGAACTTCTCCTTCAATACCAGCACGGTCAGCAGGGAGAGGAAAAGCGAGGAGGTGTAATTCAGCGTGATGGCGGTGGCCAGCGGCAGTACGGTGAGGCAGTGGAAGAACAGCAGCATGGCCAGCGTGCCGGAAAGTCCGCGCCACAGATGGGCGCGCGCATGGCGGGTGGCGAGCCGAACGCGCGCATGGTGCAGCAGCGCATACACCACGATCAGGCCGAAGAAGGAGCGGTAGAACACCAGCTCGCTGCTGGAGAAACGGGGCGCGCCCAGTTTGACGAGCGCGCCCATGCAGGCGAACAGCAGGCCTGCGGCCAGCATCCAGAGTGATCCCACGGGCTTATTCTAGGTGCGGCTCGAGGTTGCGGCGCAGGAACTCGTGGAAGTGCAGCATGCCATCCTCGGTCGGCGACTGGTACGGCCCCTGCTCTTCGATGCCCTGCTTGTACAGCGCACGGCGTCCCTGGTGCATGCGCAGGCAGATGATGTCGTCCTCCACCGCAGTCTCGCGATAGGCCTTCTTCTCTGCCTCGATGTAGTCGCGCTCGAACAGCACGATGTCTTCCGGATAGTAGAACTCCACGATGTTGGTGCAGGCATCCGTGCCGCGCGGGACCACGGTGCTCACCACCAGCGTGTTCGGATACCACTCGACGGTGATATTGGGATAGTAGGTCAGCCAGATCGCGCCGTATTTCGGTAGCTTGCCGTTGTTGTAGCGCAGCACCTGTTCCGCCCATTTCTCGTATACCGGGCTGCCGGGCTTCTTCAGGGCATTGTTGATGCCCACGGTCTGCACGCTGAAATGCTCGCCGAAGGTCCACTGCAGGTCGTCGCAATCCACGAACTGGCCGAGGCCGGGGTGGAACGGCACGACGTGGTAATCTTCCTGATATACCTCGATGAAGGTCTTCCAGTTGAAGTTGTTATATTCGTCGATCTCCACGCGATCCACCATATAGCCGCTGAAGTCGATCTCTTCGCCCGCGCGCAGGCCGGCCACGGCTTTGGCGACATCGCGCTGGCCGGCGAACAGCATGCCGTTCCAGTTCTGCAGCGGGGTCTTGTTCAGGTGCAGGCAAGGGTTCAGCGGGAAGTGCGGCGCGCCGATCAGTTCGCCGTTGGTCTTGTAGGTCCAGCGGTGCAGCGGGCATACGATATTCTTCGCGTTGCCGCGGCCTTCCAGCATGGTGGCCTGGCGGTGGCGGCAGATATTGGACAGCAGTTCAACGCCGTGTTCGTTGCGCACCAGCATCTTGGCCTTGTCCATCCACTCGATCACATGATAGTCGCCGATGTTGGGCACCATCAATTCATGGCCGACATACTTCGGGCCGGCATCCAGCAATACGCGTTGCTCGACCTCCAGCACGTGCGGATCAAAATACCAGCGCAGCGGCGGCTGGGCGGACACGGGATGGAATTGCTTCAGCTTGGCGATTTCGGACATACCCACATTCCTCTGTGAATACGGGGAATCGTACGTGGGTGCGAGGGCGCATGCACACGATTCCCTGATATTTTCAGGGTCGGGGATTGTCCCCGAAAAAACCGGACGGGGCAACAAAAAATTGCCCCCGCTATTTCGGCTTGGGTAAAATGCCAACCTTACATGTTCCGATTTGGGCAGGAGTTCAAAAGATGGCGACAAAGTCCGACAAGAAGCCGAGTTTCGAGACGGCCATGGCCGATCTGGAAAAACTCGTCGCCGATATGGAGTCTGGCAAGCTGTCGCTCGAGGACTCACTGGCGGCTTACAAGCGCGGCGCCGAGCTGATGGCGTTCTGCCGCGAGCGACTCGATGATGCGCAACAACAAGTGCGCATGCTGGAAGAGGGGGTGCTCAAGGATTTCAATGCAGCAGCCGATGCGAGCTGAGTGATGTCCGATTTCTCCACTTGGGTTTCCACCCGTCAATCCGCTTTCGAAGAAGTCCTGAAACGTCTGCTGCCGCCGGCCGATATCCTCCCGCAACGCTTGCATGAGGCGATGCGTTACAGCGTGCTCGATGGCGGCAAGCGCGTGCGGCCGCTGCTGGCGTATGCGGCTGGGGAATTGGCGGGGGCGCCTGTCGACCGCGTCGAGATCGTCGGGGCTGCGGTCGAACTGATCCATGCCTTCTCGCTGGTGCATGACGACCTGCCCTGTATGGATAACGATGTATTACGACGCGGCAAACCAACCTGTCATGTGGAATACGATGAGGCGACCGCGCTATTGGTGGGCGATGCGTTGCAGAGTCTGGCGTTCCAGTTGCTGTCCGAGCACAAGCTCAATGATGATGCGGAGCAGCAGTTACAGATGGTGAAGCTGCTCGCCGTGGCGAGCGGGTCGCGCGGCATGGCCGGAGGACAGGCCATCGATCTGTACAGCGTAGGCAAACGGCTCGCATTGCCCGAGCTGGAGCAGATGCATATCCACAAGACCGGCGCCTTGATACGGGCGGTCATCATGCTGGGTGCCTATTGCGGCAGGCTGGAGCGGGCGCAGCTTGACCGGCTGGAGCATTACGGCAGATGCATCGGCCTCGCTTTCCAGGTGGTGGATGACGTGCTGGATACGGAAGCAGACACTGCCACGCTGGGCAAGACGGCCGGCAAGGATGCCGACAACGACAAGCCGACCTATGTCACATTGCTGGGCGTGGCGGCTGCCAGAAAGATGGCGGCTGAGCTGCATGCCGAGGCTTTGCATGCCTTGTCCGGGTTCGACGAACGCGCCCGGCGCTTGCGCGAGATGGCTGATTTCATCGTGATGCGAAAATTCTGATGTATCCCCTGCTCGATACCATTCATACTCCGGATGACCTGCGCCAGCTCCCCCGTGAGCGCTTGCCGCAACTGGCAGCCGAGCTGCGCGAGTTCCTGATCGAGTCGGTGAGCAAGACCGGCGGCCATCTCTCTTCCAACTTGGGCACGGTCGAGCTGACCATCGCGTTGCACACGGTGTTTGATACCCCGACAGACAAGCTGGTGTGGGATGTTGGCCACCAGACTTATGCGCACAAGATTCTGACCGGCCGCCGCGCGGCGATGAGCCGCTTGCGCATGGCAGGCGGCATCTCCGGCTTCCCCAAGCGCGACGAAAGCCCCTACGACACCTTCGGTACCGGGCATTCCAGTACCTCGATCTCCGCCGCGCTGGGCATGGCGGTGGCGGCGAAACTGCGTGGTTCGGACGAGCGTGTGGTGGCCATCATCGGTGACGGTGCGATGACCGGCGGCATGGCGTTCGAAGCGCTGAACAACGCCGGTGCGATGGATGTCAATCTGCTGGTCATTCTGAACGACAATGACATGTCCATCTCACGTCCGGTCGGGGCGCTCAACAACTACCTGGCCAAACTGAGGTCGGGGCGGTTCTATGCCGAGATGCGCCGCAGCAGCGAGAAGATGCTCAAGGGCATGCCGCCGATGCTGGAATTCGCCAAACGCACCGAGGAGCACCTCAAGGGCATGGTCACCCCTGGCACGTTGTTCGAAGAGTTCGGATTCAACTACATCGGCCCCATCGACGGACATGATATCAATGTGCTGCTCGACACCTTGAGCAACATCCGTAAACTGGAGGGGCCGCAGTTCCTGCACATCGTTACGCAGAAGGGCAAGGGTTACGACAAGGCGGAGGAGGACTGTCTGCTCTATCACGGCGTATCAAAGTTCGACCGCACCAGAGGCATCGTTCCCAAACCCGCGCCGCACCGCAGCTATTCCCAGATCTTTGGC